>DAOUBO010000473.1:0-2722 GCA_034432695.1 Anaerolineae bacterium
CCCCCGACAGCACAGGCATCGGCACCCCGGCTGACACTTCATCCGAGTTTTCCTCCAGGAACGCTCTCAATCGCCCGAAGGCTTCAACTCCTGGATCATCGTCCGCACCTTCCCGGCGGCGATGACCTCGGCAACCGCCATTGCCTCCCGAATTTCGTCTTCTGTGGCGCCGTACCGGCGCGCTTTGCCCAGATGGGCCTCCGCTCAGGACTGGCATCCGGCGGTCAGCGAGGCCGCGATGCCGATCAGTTCCTTCGTCTTCCGGTCCAGTGCCCCCTCGGCGAAGATGGCCCGATACCAGGCGATGAACTTCTCGTTCAGTTCCGGCCGAAGTTCCAGTATCTCACCCTCCCCTCAGGTGACCGTCAGGTGACCGTCACCTCAGAGGTGACGGTCACCTGCAACTGCTTCACACCCGCTCCCCCGCACCACCAGCACCGGCCTGCGGCTCTGGCGGATGACGTTCTCAAAGGTGCTGCCGGAGAGCATCTCCGCCACCGCACTGCGGCCTCTGGTCCCCAGCACAATCAGACAGGCGTCCTCCTCCTCGGCCACCCGCAGCGTCTCCACGAACGGAATGCCATAGCGCAGCAGCACCCGCACCTGCGGGATGCCGTAGAGGATGAGCGCCCGCCGCATCTCCTCCAGCCGTTCGGTATCTATGCGGTCGAACTCCGCCAGTTGCTCCGGCGGACGGTGGCGCATGACCCGCTCGTCTTGCACATGGAGCAGGATGACCTCCTCCGTCCCGGCAGCCCGCAGCCGCTTGACCACGTTGAAGGCGGCGTTGGCGCACGGCGAGAAGTCGGTGGGGTGGAGGATCCGCCGGAATGTACGGGCGCAGCGGCGGCGGCACTCCACGTGCCCCAACTGCCGCACCACGTCAAACTTCTCAATCAGCACCGGCACGGGCGCCCGCCGGGCCACCTCATGGGCCACGCTCCCCAGGAGCAACTCCTGCACCAGGCTCTTCCCCTGCGCGCCCATCGCGATGAGGTCCACCCGCTCCTCCTCGGCCACGCGGACGATGGTGGGGGCCGGCGGCCCCACCTCCAGGCGGGTGCGCACGGCCAGCCCCTGCCCCTCCAGCGCCTGGCGGGCCAGGTGCAGCCGCTGCTGGGCGCCCCAGCGCATCTCCTCCAGGACGTCCCGGTCCAGCGAGCCGCCCAGCGGAATCTCCGCCGGCCGGATGACGCCCAGCAGCAGCACCTCCTGCATCCCTGCCGCTTTCCACTCCGGCAGGCAGTCCATCACGGCCGTCGCGTAGGCCGAGAAGTCGGTCGGGAAGAGCACCCGGCGGAACATCTCTCCCCCCGTGAAGGTGACAGTCACCTTTGAGGTGACTGTCACCTTCACCTTTTGGCTACTGGGCGCCGAACAGCCGCCGCCCCAGCGCAAACGCCACGTTCACCAGCCCGATCATCACCGGCACCTCAATCAGCGGCCCGATGACGGCGGCAAAGGCCTGGCCGGACTGAATCCCGAATACCGCCACCGCTACCGCGATCGCCAGTTCAAAGTTGTTGCTGGCGGCGGGGAAGGCGATGGTTGTCGCCTGGGCGTAGGTCGCGCCGATGCGGTGCCCCATCCAGAAACTGACCAGGAACATCAGCACGAAGTAAAAGACCAGCGGGATGGCAATTCGCACCACGTCCAGCGGCAGCGTCACGATCAGGTTCCCTTTCAGGCTGAACATCACCACGATGGTGAAGAGGAGCGCCGCCAGGGTGAGCGGGCTGATGCGCGGCACGAATTTCGTCTCGTACCACTCCTTCCCCCGCAGGCGGATGAGGACCAGCCGCGTGAGGAAGCCGGCAATGAAGGGGATGCCCAGGTAGATGAAGACGGACCTGGCGATCTCGCCGATGGTCACGTGGACCGCCGTTCCCTTCAGGCCGAACCAGGTGGGCAGGACGGTGATGAAGATGTAGGCGTAGATGCTGTAGAAGAAGACCTGGAAGAGGCTGTTGAAGGCCACCAGTCCCGCCGCGTACTCCGTGTCGCCCTGGGCCAGTTCGTTCCAGACGATGACCATGGCGATACAGCGGGCCAGGCCGATGAGGATCAACCCGGCCATGTACTCCGGGTAGTTGCGCAGAAAGAGGATCGCCAGGACGAACATCAGGATGGGCCCGATGATCCAGTTCTGGATCAGGGAAAGGCCCAGGACCCGCCAGTTGCGGAAGACGTCCCCCAGTTCCTCGTAGTGGACCTTCGCCAGCGGCGGGTACATCATCAGGATCAGGCCGATGGCGATGGGAATATTGGTCGTCCCCACCGAGACGGCCTGGTTGAAGGACTGGACCGCGAATGGGAAGAGATACCCCAGCCCCACGCCGACGGCCATGGCCAGGAAAATCCACAGCGTCAGATACCGGTCCAGCAGCGAGAGCCGCTGGGCCACTCCGGGACGGCGGGCGATGGCCTGCTCGCGGGCAGTTGTGACTTCAGACATCGTTCTGTACCTCCTGATTGAGATTGGATTGGATGCAGGTGTTCCGGGTCCCCGACGTACGACGTCCTGGTAGAAGTCGCAGCGGGTTGATAGGTGACAGTCACCTTTAAGGTGACTGTCACCCTGCTCACCTGCCACCGGTTAATTCCCTCCGGCGCCGTTCAGCGCCTCCCGCAGCCAGGCCACCACCTCCTCCACCTTCGGGATGCGCCCGGCGCAGACGAGTTTCTCGTTGACCACCAGCCCGGGAGTGAAGAGAATCGGGTA
>DAOUBO010000474.1:0-1706 GCA_034432695.1 Anaerolineae bacterium
AAACTGAAAAGGCCAGGGAGAGCGCCTTACCCATGCTACATATGTGGGCTTTATCCATTTGCCAATGCCCATATATATGGGTGGCCTGTAGGCCGAAATGAATTTCGGCTTCATCCCGGCGGTTTATCCAAAGTCCAGTACAACACACTTGGTGATAATAATAGTTGCACCATCCTGCGTGTACTGGCGTAGGGAGAACATGGACCATTAGAGCCAGCACCGCCGCCACCACCAGCATCCCCCAAAGCACCCGCATCAGCCATCGCTCGTTCGTCCCCTACCTCCTGCCGAATCTGGAATTGGACTCTCTTTCAGCGAGGGGAGGCAAAGACCAGCCGCACCTCCCGCCCTGCCAGCGCGTCCAGAGATACCGGCTGGCCGGAAAGGTCGGGAAGGGCGAACGAAGGGGCTTTCGTCCCAGGGGGCAATCCGGAGGGGCGCTGATCCGGGCGCAGCGGCGCCAGCACCTCCCGCTGGAGTTGCTCCATCCGGAGGAGGCCGATGAGGGCGACCATCAGCAGGAGGAGGACGATGCCGACGAGGAGCGGCAACAGAACTTCCGTTCGCGACCTGCCCATCAGAGGACCTCCTGCTACCGGCGGATATGATACCACAATCCCCCCCCGTGTCAAGACCCATTCGGACCACCGACGACAGACGACTAACGACCGCCCCCTGGGGATGGTTCATTTTTCACCCAGGTGCCCTCTCCCCTCCCCTGGCCTCTCCCCTCGCCCACTCGCCTTCGGCGGCGGGCGAAGGGAGGGGACTTCACCCCCCTCTCCCCAGAGCGAAGCGATGGGGAAAGGAGGGCAAGGGGGGAGAGGAGCATTTCGGCCAGATGGAAGTGTCACTAAATGAATCATCCCGCCCCCTGACAACTACTTTTCCAGCGCTGGAACCGCCTACCGTGGCCGATCCACAGACAACGTAGCCAGGCAATTTGCGGGTATCAGACCTGATGACCTGCGCTACGTCTTGTGCGGTGCCTGCTGCGGGATTCCCGAGAGAGAATCTGTAAAACCTTCGTGCCCTTCGTGTTCTTTGTGGCAGGTCATTACCCGGCGATTTGCGCTTTCTGGAATCTGGTCTATATTTGTAGGGGAGAGTCAGGAGAATGGCGCTCCGAATCCGACCTGCGCAACCCAACGATGCCCCCACGCTGGCCGCGCTGGCGGGGCAGCTGGGGTATCCCACCACCCCGGAGGAGATGACGGCCCGCCTGCGGGCGCTGGCCGGGGACGACCGCCACGCCGTCTTCGTCGCGGTGGAGGCAGACGGCCAGGTCGTGGGCTGGATCCACGTTTATCTCTGCCCGTTGCTGATTGCTGGTCCAGAGGCGGAGATCGGCGGGCTGGTGGTGGACCAGGCCCACCGCTCCCAGGGGATCGGCACCCGGCTGGTTCGGGAGGCAGAGGGGTGGGCTCAGGCGCACGCGTGCACTGCCCTGGTTGTCCGGGCCAACGTGGTGCGGGAGCGGGCCCACGCCTTCTACCGTCGCCTGGGCTTCCGGGAGATCAAAATCCAGCGAGTGTTCCACAAATCCCTGGAGGGGACATGAAACTCCCTCACCCGTTCCGCTGGCTCACCGAATCCGGACAACCCCGCGCCCTCGCGGTCACATCAATTCTGGCTCTTCTGACGATGGCCTCGCTGCAGGTGCTGGACGCTCCTCTGAAGACGGGGGCTGGGGCCCCCGGGACTCC
>DAOUBO010000475.1:0-1863 GCA_034432695.1 Anaerolineae bacterium
TGGCGACGACGGTGGCCTGCCCGTAGGGCATCAACACCGCCAGCAGGGCGCGGAGCACCCGCCCACCGTCCATCGGAAACGCGGGCAGGAGGTTAAAGCCCGCCAGGAACAGGTTGGTCACCGCCAGGTACGGCAGAAGATGGGCCCACTGGAGCGTCCCACCCCCTCCCACCGCGCGCAGGAAGTCCCCCCAGATCGGCAGGGGGAAAAGGAGAACCGTCAGCACGGCCAACCCGACGCCGATGACGCCGCTGGTGAGAGGACCGGCCAGGGACACCGCCAGTTCCTGGAGCGGCTTTTCAGGGATCCGCTCCATCTGCGCCACGCCTCCCAGGGGAAGCAGCGTGATTTCGTGGACCCGGCTGCCGAACTGAATGGCGACGAGGCTGTGGGCCAGTTCGTGGAGAACGACGCAGACGAAGAGCAGGAGGGTAACGACGACCCCAAAAACGGCCCCGCGCAGCCAGTTCCCCTGAGCCTGGCCGAATTGAACGGCCGCCCAGAGCAGAATCAGGGGAAAAGTGATGTGCATCCGAACGGGGATGCCGCGGATGGTGAAAAGCCGAATAGAACCCATACCGGCCTCTGCCAGCGCTGATTTTGAGCACACTATAGCACAATCCAGTTCTGGTGTCAATTCACACCGCACAGACTTTTGGCGCCGATCGTAGTTCGTCAAAACTTATTCACTACTTGACAAAAAACTGACGGATGGTATAATTGCTTCGGAGAACGATCTGGACTTTGGATAAACCGCCGGGATGTAAGCCGAAATTCATATCGGCCTGCAGGCCACCCACATATGATGTAAGCCGAAATTCATTTCGGCCTACAGGCTACCCATATATATGGGCATCGGCGAATGGATAAAGCCCACATATGGAGCACGGGTAAGGCGCTCTCCCTGGCCCTTTCAGTTTGTCCAAAGCCAGAACGATGGGCATGCAGGAAAAGAAACCCCTCTTCAACCTGAAGGCTGTGGTTCGGGAGACCGGAGTGCCTGCTCCCACGCTGCGCTCCTGGGAGCGGCGCTATGGGCTTCCGCGCCCCCAGCGCGCGCCCTCCGGCCGTCGTCTCTACTCCCGCCGGGATGTGGAGACGGTGCGCTGGCTGGCCCGGCGCCTGTCCGAGGGGATGACCATCGGGCTGGCCGTCGCCCTCTGGCGGGAACTGGAAGCGGACGGGCAGGACCCGTTGCGCGTCTCTCTCCTCTCCCGCCAGGAGCTCCTGCCGGCAGAGGCGGACCTCTCCCGGCTCCGTCAGGCCTGGCTGGATGCGGCCCTGGCCTTTCGCGAAAGCGCTGCGGATGACGTGTTGAATCAGGCTTTCGCCCTCTACCCGCCGGAGACGGTTTGCCAGGAAATCCTTCTGCGGGGGCTTCAGGAGATCGGCAACCTGTGGTACGCCGGGAAGGCGACGGTGGCCCAGGAACATTTCGCCTCGGGCCTGGCCGTGCGCCGGATGGAATCGCTGATCCACGCCGCCCCGCCTCCCACCCGGCCCGGCCGGTTGCGGGCCCTCGCCCCGCCGCTGGAGCGCCATTCCGTCAACCTCCGGTTCCTGACCTATCTCCTTCGCCGGCGCGGCTGGGACGTGGTCTATCTGGGGGCCGACGTCCCGCTGGATCGGCTGCCGGAGACCCTGCAGGCCATGCGGCCTCAGTGGGTCATCACGGCGGCCCAGTATCTGGCAACGGTCGCCGGGCTGATGGACCTGGCCCATCTGCTGCAGGCGGAACGGTTTCCCCTCGGATACGGGGGCCGGGCGTTCCTCCAGGGGCCCGCCCTGCGCCGCCGGATTCCGGCCTATTTCCTGGGCGAACGGCTGGACGAGGTCCCGCAGCGGCTGGAGCAATGGGTCGCA
>DAOUBO010000476.1:0-4316 GCA_034432695.1 Anaerolineae bacterium
GCGTCCGCCTCGCCCGCGGGCCCCCGCACCCGATGGAGGAACAGGGATGATCCCGGAGGCCCGAAAGGTCATCCAGGAAATTGTCCGCAAATTGGTCGCGGAATACGCGCCCCAGAAGATTGTCCTTTTCGGGTCGTACGCCCGCGGAACCCCGCGCCCGGATAGCGATATTGACCTTCTGATCATCAAAGAGACCTCGGAGCGATTCATTGACCGGTGGGTTACCGTCCGCCGCCTGCTCTCAGATCCCCAGCGCGCGATCCCATTGGAGACTCTCATTCTCACCCCTCAGGAACTGGCCCGGCGTTTAGAAGTTGGCGATCAGTTCATTGCAGAAATCCTGGAAGAGGGGGAAGTCCTGTATGCCGGGTAAAGAGTCGCTTTACCCCGCCGACTGGTTGCGGATCGCCGAGCGCGACCTCCAGCGGGTGGTCCACCTTCTGGCCGCCCGGGACCCTGCCGCTGCCGGTTTTTCCTTCAGCAGGCGGTGGAGAAGTTCCTCAAGGCATATCTTCTCTCCCGGGGTTGGGCCCTGGAACGGATTCACGACCTGGAAGTACTGCTCAACGCCACCTTAGCCTATGACCCCTCTCTGGAGGTCTTCCGACCGGTCTGTCAGAAAATCACCGGGTTTTACATCGTGGAGCGGTATCCCCTCCTCATGGAGAGCGCCCTCACGGAAGAGGACGTCCGGGATGCGCTGAAGGAAGTGGAAGCGCTGATAGAAAAACTGCGAAAAATTTGATGCTCTTATCCCCGGAGGCCCCTATGATGCCCCCTGTTGCCGAATGGAGCACCGTCGTTGTCAGTGCCATTTATCTCGCTGTTGCCTGGACCGTGGCCGTGCTGATGGCCCGGGCGCTCCCGCGCGCGGCCCCGGAGACCCGGCCTATGCTGAAATGGCCCCTTCTGGCCGTCTTCACCCTGGCCCTGGGCGACTCCTTCCACACCATCCCCCGGATGTACCGTACCCTCACCGGCCATCCGCTCCACCCGCTGCTGCACTGGTTCGGCCGGGAGTGGGATTGGATCGCCCTGGGGCTGGTCATCAGTTCGGCCACGATGAGCCTGTTCTACCTGTTCCTCTTCCAGTACCGACAGGAACGGGAAGGGGTCCGCTGGGACGTCTGGTCGTGGGTCATCCTGGGCCTGCTGGTCGTCCGGCTGGGGTTGCTCCCCTGTCCGCTGAACGGCTGGGAGGGGAACGCCGCTCCGGGCTGGCGCGTCTACCGGAACATCCCCTTCACCCTGATGGGGCTGATGGTCGTCGTCGCCCTCTTCCGGGACGGCGCGAGGGCTGCCGGGCGGAACCGCCGCCTGCTGGAGGCCATCGCCTGGTGCCTGGTCGTCTCCTTCGCCACCTACTGGGTGACCGTCCTGGGCGCGGAGCGGTACCCGGTCCTGGGCGCAATGATGCTCCCCAAGACCATCGCCTATATGATCGCCATCGTCCTGCTGTATCGGCTGGCTTTTCCCCAGGCTGTTTCTGCCCGATGAGGAGGTCCGATGTGGTACTTTGTCTCCCCTCAGATTGTCTTCGGTGAGGGCGCGCTGGACGCGCTGGACGAACTGGAGGGCCGCCGGGCCCTCATCGTCACCGATAAAACCATTGTCCAGCTGGGCATTGTGGACCGGGTGCGGCAACACCTGGACCACGCGGGGTTTGAGGTGTGGGTCTTTGACGAAGTAGAGCCCGACCCGACCGTCCCGACGGTTCTGCGCGGCGCCGAAGCGGCCCGCGAGTTTGCGCCCGACTGGATCATTGGTCTGGGCGGCGGCTCCGCGATGGACAGCGCGAAGGCCATCTGGATCCTCTACGAGCGTCCTGATCTCCACCCCGCCGAGATCAACCCTTTCGTCCGGCTGGGCCTGCGCCAGAAGGCCCGCCTGATCACCATCCCCACCACCAGTGGGACTGGCGCCGACGTCACCTGGGCCATCGTCCTCACCGACCCGGAGGAGGGGCGCAAGATGGGGCTGGGGAACCGGGAAAACGTTCCCGATATGGCCATCGTGGACCCGGCGCTGGCGGCGGGGATGCCACCCCGGCTCACCGCCGACACCGGGATGGACGCGCTGACCCACGCCATAGAGGGCTACACCTGCACCTGGCACAACGACATCAGTGATGGCCTCTGTGTCCATGCGGCTCGGCTCATCTTCCAGTACCTCCCCCGTGCGGTGGCGGACGGCTCCGATATGGAGGCGCGGGAACGGATGCACAACGCAGCGACCATCGCCGGCCTGGGCTTCGGCAACGCGATGGCCTCCATGGCCCACGCAATGGGCCATGCCCTCGGGGCCTGCTTCCACGTCCACCACGGGCGCGCCGTCGGCATTTTCCTCCCCTACACCATTGAGTTCTGCGCCCGGGAGGCCCCCGAGCGGTACGCCGAACTGGCTTCCCTGGTCGGATGCTCTCAGGCGGGAGGTGAGGAGGGAGCCCGAGCGCTGGCCCAGGCCGTCCGGGACCTGGCCCGCCAGATCGGGAGCCCTCTCTCCGTCGCCGAAGCGGGGGTGGACCGGTCGGCCTACGAGGCCCAACTGGACAAACTGGTGGACGACGCGTTCAACGACACTCAGATGGTCACCGCTGTACGGGCGCCCTCTTATGAGGAACTTCGGCTTCTCTTCCTCTATGCCTACGACGGGAAGCCCGTGGATTTCTGAGCGCCTCCGTCGTATCCTCGCTGACCTGGGGAGCGCGGCCGTTGCCTTCTCCGGCGGCGTGGACAGCACCCTTCTCCTGGCCCTCTGTCGGGATGTGCTGGGCCCGGAACAGACGCTGGCTCTGACTCTGCACTCCGAACTAACCCCGACGGTGGAGCGGGAGCGGGCGGTGGAACTCGCTCGCCTGTTAGGCGTCCGCCACATAGAGGTCCCCTTTCGGGCGCTGGATTTCCCTGCCATCGCGGCCAATCCCCCTGACCGCTGCTACCACTGCAAGCGGGCGATGTTTGAGCGCTTGCAAGAAGTGGCCCGGTCCGAGGGTATGGCGGTTCTCGTCCACGGAGCCAACGTGGACGATCTGAGAGACTACCGTCCCGGCCTGCGGGCCGCGGAGGAATTGGGAGTCCGCGCCCCCTTTCTGGAGGCTGGACTGACCAAGGCAGACATCCGGGCCCTCTCCCGCGAACTCGGTCTTCCTACCTGGGACCAACCCTCGCTGGCCTGTCTGGCTTCCCGTATTCCCTATGGGACCCCGCTGACCCCGGAGGCGCTGGCCCGGATAGACGCCGCGGAGACTTACCTCCGGGAGGCCTTTGGCCTGCGGCAGGTGCGGGTTCGGGACCATTTTCCCATCGCCCGGCTGGAGGTGGAGCCGGAGGATATCCCGCGGCTTATGGCGCTGGAGGCCCGCACGGCTGTGGTCCAGCGTCTGCGGAGCCTGGGGTATCGGTACGTCGCGCTGGACCTGGAAGGGTTCCGGAGCGGGAGTCTGAATCCCCCGCGATCGGCCCGGTAACAGCGCCTGCAAAGTCTCTGCGGGCAGATGGTGCGGCGGCCGAAGGTCGCCGCCCCGGCCACCTGACGCTTTCCACAGGAAGGACCCCCGCGAGGGCCAGGAGCGCCGCCACACAGCGTAATGCATGCGCTTACATTATGCCCAGCAGACTTCGGCCCCCAGGAAAGTATCGGTAGATAGGCCGCCACACCTTTTCTCGGCGTGCTGGGCGAATCTATTCGCCTCCGGCAGACCGGGGGAAGATCGTCCCCTGCGTGCTTGACAATTACCCCTGCATGGGATATACTGCCTGTGAAGCACGGCTGCTTCTTCACCCTACCCTAATTCCCGCTTCTTGCCCCACATACAACGCTCCCTATCAGCCGCCTTCATGCCAGCCGCGGAAGGGATATAGACGAAATGCTGTCGGATGGCGATCTGGTCCGCCGGACCCAGCGGGGGGATACCGGTGCTTTCGCCAAACCCTTCACCCGCTACGAAGGCCGCATCTTCGGGTACCTCTACCGGATGGTCGGCGACCGCGCCTGGGCGGAAGGCCTGACCCAGGAGACGTCTATCCGCGCCTCTCAGCACCTCCGGAGTCTCGGCCCGCCCTGCGACTTCAGGTCGCGGCTCTACCGTTCCCGCCTCCGACAACCACTCCCGCTTGGGCCCCCGTTGCCTTCCCTCCGACCCCCTTCCCAGTGCCTTCTCCCGCTCCATCTCTTCCCACCGCCCTGCCCCTCGGGGTGGATGCGCCCTTCCGCCGGACCCTCTCTCCCAGCCCGTCCTGAGCGCTTCCGGAGCCTCTGCCCTACCGCCGACATCGGCTGGGCCCCCCCCCCGGGGGTGGGCCAACACCCCCCGGGGC
>DAOUBO010000477.1:0-2080 GCA_034432695.1 Anaerolineae bacterium
CCGCAGACGGGGGTGGAGGCGCCCAGCGGCCCGTCCTTCGGCGTGTAGCCGTAAATCCGGGGGTCGCTGGAGGGGCGAATCTCCGGCAGCATCTGACGGGGGATGCCCAGAATGTCCAGAATCTCTGGGTCCCAGTCCAGCGTCTCCAGGTTCATCAACATGGTGCGGCTGGCGTTGGAGACGTCGGTCACATGGGCGCCCCCCTCGGGCCCGCCGGTCAGCCACCAGATGATCCAGGTGTCTATGGTGCCGAAGAGGGCGTCTCCCTTCTCCGCCGCCGCCCGGACGCCGGGGACGTTATCCAGAATCCACCGGATCTTGGGGCCGGAGAAGTAGGTGGCCAGCGGCAGGCCGGTCTTGGGGCGGAAGCGGTCCTGTCCGCCCTCCCGCGCCAGTTCGTCGCAGATCTCTTTGGTGCGGGTACACTGCCAGACGATGGCGTTGTAGTAGGGCCGGCCGGTCTTTCTGTCCCAGACGACGGTAGTTTCCCGCTGGTTGGTGACCCCGATGGCGGCGATGTCCTGGGGGGCAATGCCGCTCTTCTCCAGCGCGGCCCGGATGACCTGCTGCGTGCGCTCCCAGATTTCGGTCGGGTTGTGCTCCACCCAGCCAGGTTGGGGATAGATTTGCTGGTGTTCCAGTTGATGGAGACTTACCACCCGGCCCGCGTGGTCAAAGACCATAAAGCGGGTGCTGGTGGTACCCTGGTCTACAGCGGCGACATATCGCGGCATCCTGCAGCCTCCGATAAAAGGATTGTCAGGGATGTGGATGCTCCGGGTCGTAGACCTCGGGGTTGGCGCAGTAGGGGAGACGTTCGCCCCGCAGGCCCGCCAGCAGGTTCTCCGCAGCCATCCGGGCCATCCGGGTGCGGGTGGAGAGCGTCGCTCTGGCGATGTGGGGGACGACGATGCAGTTGGGCAGGGAGAGGAGCGGGTGGTCGGGTGGCAGGGGCTCCGGGTCGGTGACGTCCAGCGCCGCGGCCCGGATCCAGCCCTCGGAGAGGGCCTGGACCAGCGCCCGGGTATCCACCACGGGGCCACGGGCAGCGTTGATGAGGATGGCCGTCGGCTTCATCCGGCGGAGCGCGGCCTCGTTGATGAGGTGCCGGGTCCCGAGGGTCAGCGGGCAGTGCAGGGTGACGAAGTCGGACCGGGCCAGGAGGTCCTCCAGTTCGGCGTACTCCACGCCCAGTTCCGCCTCCAGTTCGGGCCGACGGGTGGGGTCGTAGTAGAGGATGTGCATCGCAAAGCCCCTGGCCCGGCGGGCCACCGCGGTTCCGATGCGCCCCATCCCGATGATCCCCAGCGTAGCCCCCCAGATGTCCACGCCCAGAAGCCCCATCGGCTCCCAGGTGCGCCACTTTCCAGCACGGACGTAATCCACCCCCTCGGGGATTCGTCGGGCGGCTGCCATCAGCAGGGCGAAGGTGAAGTCGGCCGTGGCCTCCGTCAGCACGCCGGGGGTGTGGCCGACGGGGATGCCCCGCGCAGTGGCGGCGCGCAGGTCAATGTTATCCACCCCCACCGCCATCTGACTGATAACCCGCAATCGGGCCCCCGCGGCGATGACTTCCGCATCTATGGGGTCGGTCAGCAGGCAGAGGAGCCCGTCGCAGGCGGGGACCTCGTGCAGGAGCACGTCCCTGGGTGGGGGGAGTTCGTCCTCCCAGAGGCGGACCTGGCAGGCTTCCCGGATCAGCGCCAGGCCCTCCTCCGGGATACGTCGGGTGATGTAGACGACGGGTTGGCTCTCTGTCATAGGGCACGCTCCTTATGGGTTCCTGAGAGCGGGGTGCATTTGCATCCCGGAGCAAAGAGGCGCAAGGTGAATCTGGCCTTCCCCGGTGCCGAGTGTATGTCTTTGTACTACAGGTTCCCCGAGATGTCAAAGGCGGACCTCAACGTTCCAGATGTCTCGCATACGAGGCCACCAGCGCCAGCGCCCGCAGCGCGCTCCGCTCCTTGTCCTTGACCTCCAGCATCAGGTCAAAGTCGTGGGGGCGGCTCTCGGCCAGGAAGCGGCGGAAGTGGGCCTCGTCCAGGGTGTGCGCGTGGCTCCCCCGGCGGCCGCCCGGGGG
>DAOUBO010000478.1:0-2307 GCA_034432695.1 Anaerolineae bacterium
GCCCCGGCTGGGCGGGTAAAGGGGGCCCGGGGGCCCCCGCCCCAGCCAATGGGGTGTCCCTACAGCGCCTGTAACTGCTTCTCCCAAGAAAGAGGATGGTGCCGTGTATATTGGCGAATTGTGGATCCCTGCTGGGGCTATGAGGCCTGCACTAATGTAAAGTGCGCTGAGTGGGCAGGCGGGTGCTACGCGGGCGTCCCATCCGATTAGACCAGATTCCCTCGCCGACCCTTCTTATACCTGTTCCTCGTTAGATGGGAAGCGGAGCACCGGATGTAGGGCAGGCAGATGTGGCTACCTGCCCTACTTATTCCAGACATCGTAATCTGGGAATAGAACAACGGGACAAAGTTCTTGGTCATTCAAAACCAGTGCGAGGTTGCTGGCTATGTTCTCTCCCAATTTCGTCCCAATTCGCAAACAGGTTCCCCGTATGGCGCTTCTCCTCACTGGAGTACTTATCATTAGTGCAGCTTTCGGAATTTTCCTTTCCGCTTCAGAAATGATCATGGTACACATAGATGAAAGCCTCGCAAAGTACTGGCGCACGGTCTATGACATTCTGGTACGGCCATCGGGTTATCGCTCCGAATTGGAAAAAGAGCACAACCTCGTACAACCCAATTATCTCTTAGGGATACCTGGCGGGATCACCTTCGCCCAATATGAGGCGATCCGAAATATCCCAGGAATAGAAGTAGCGGCACCTGTCGCAGTGATAGGTGTCTTCCCAGAGAATCTGACCATTATAATTACCGATTCCCTTCCTTCGGGGGTTTTTGGTGTGCGATGCATCGTTCATGAAGACAACGGAGTGCAGGTCTTTCAGCGAACCTATGAGCCGTATTTCCTGTATATGGGCCCTGATGTAGATATGATGTCCGAAAAAGAACGGGCGCTGATTTGGCCCACAAATATGGCAGGTTGTACTGTTGAAATCACCGGGCTGATGGTAGGTATTGTTCCAGAAGCAGAGGACATCCTGGTAGGTTTGAGTCAAGCTGTAGAGGGAAATTACCTTCATACAGGCCCGATTTTGCCTTTTCTAACGGACGAACTCGAGCCTGGACGAGTATTCCCAGGGTTATCAAAAACGGGCGCCTATTCCATCCCAGTTTTGGTGAACGCTACTCCGTACCTTTCCTTCACCGTCTCTGGTGAAGTTGTCCAACTGGAATTACCTCCAGAGGTTCAGGGGATCCGGGATATTTTTGAAAAGGGAGGCCCTGGCTTTCTGACCACGTTGCCTTCTCAGAGGCTTGTGGCTCAGAAAATCGTGGAAAGGGAAGAAGCCTATCAATCGGTGGTTCAGCAGATCACAAACCGTGTACTCACGCTGTTGTTTAATCCATTTACAGGAGAGACGGCACCTCTTGTTAAGCCTTCATCGCTCCACTATCGCCCGCTGGCTGTTTCCCCTGTCCCAGGTACGGATTTTGTATTGGAAGCAATTTCTGTGGAGGGAAAATTCCGAGAGCAGACTCAACAGGTTCATTGGTCCCAAAAGTTTGGGTATTTTGTTGTGGGAACCTTTAATGTGGAAAATTTGGGTTTGCCAGAAGAACTTGCTGCCGTTCCACTGGAAACCTACTTTCCTTCCAAAGCCGTGCTCCGGTATGATGAAAACGGCGTTCCTGCGGAGCCAAGAGTTCTTCGGCCAACTACAGACCCTTATGGCTATTTCATTTCCCCACCCCTCTTTCTGACCACCCTGGAGGCCGCCCGAGCCATTGCTGGCGACGACTGCATCAGCGCTATCCGGGTGCGGGTGGCCGGGGTGGACCGCTTCTCCCCTGAGGCCCAGTCCAAAATAGAGGCCATCGCCGCCGAAATCATCAACCGCACCGGCCTGGACGTGGACATCGTCGTCGGCTCCTCCCCCCGCCCCCTCCTTGTCCACCTCCCCGGCATCGGCTACGTGGAAGAGTACTGGGTCCAGAAAGGCGTCGCCCTCACCACCCACCGGGAAGTCCAGAAGGCGAACCTGCTCCTTTTCGCTGCGATGCTGGCCGTCTGCGCCCTCTTCATCTTCAACACCACCTCCACCACTGTTGCTGGCCGCATCGGGGAGTTCGGCCTCCTCAAAGCCCTGGGCTGGCGGGGGAGTTCCCTGGCCGGGCTGGTTCTGAGGGAAGGGCTTCTCATCGGGGCTGCTGGAGGGTTGGCCGGGACGGTTCTGGCGCTGGGGCTGGCGAAGGTCCTGGGGCTGGTCTTTCCCCTGGGGCGGGCGCTGCTGATTCTGCCCACGGCTCTTCTCCTTTGCCTGGCGGGGAGGTGGACAAGGAGGGGGCGGGGGGAGGAGCCGAC
>DAOUBO010000479.1:0-7407 GCA_034432695.1 Anaerolineae bacterium
CGGCCACGTCGTTCTTGCTGGCGTTCTCCTCGGTCATCCGGGAGAGCACCACCGAGGAGCCCATATCAATATCCTGCTGACCCCGATGTTCATCACGCCCATTGCGGTGGGGCTGATGTTCCGGTTTCTGCTGAATTCCCAGCTGGGCATCATTCCCCAGTTGCTGAAAGGCCTGGGTATTCAAATTGACTGGTTCGGGCCGCGCCTGGCCCTCTTCTCCCTGGCGCTCATTGACGTCTGGCAGTGGACGCCGTTTATGATGCTCCTGCTGCTGGCCGGCCTGGAGGCCCTGCCGGCTGAGCCCTTTGACGCGGCCAAAGTGGATGGCGCCTCCGGCTGGCAGACCGTCTGGCACCTCACGTTGCCGATGATGCGTCCGGTGATGCTGGCCGCCGTGATCATCCGGATGCTGGACGCTTTCCGGGTGTATGAGTACGTCTACGCGATCACGCGCGGCGGGCCGGGAGAAAGCACCGAAACGATTCAGTACCACATCTACCGCGTGGGCTTCCTGTACTTCCGCCTGGGCGAGGCCTCTGCTATGGCCTACACGCTCATCCTGGTGATCCTGATCCTGGTCGCGGTGCTCTTCTATTCCCTGCGTCGGGAGGCCCTGCAATGAGGTGGCGTCGGGAAGGGCCCATCCTGCTGGTTCTTCTGATCGCTTTGAGCGTGGTCCTCTTTCCCTACCTCTGGACGCTGCTGGCCTCGTTCAAAACGGAGGCGGCGTTCAACCGTCCCCTGGACTGGAACTTTACGCCCACAACGGCGAACTGGGAAAAGGTGCTGCGCTCCGATATCCCCCTGCAGGCGCGCAACAGCGCCCTGGTTGGCCTGCTCACTGTCGCGATCTCCCTCCTGGTCGGAGCCCCGGCAGCCTATGCCCTCTCCCGCTTCCGCGTGGGCGGGGAGCCGATGCGCTTTATCATCCTGGCGGCCCAGATGCTCCCACCCGCCGCCCTCATCGTCCCTTTCTTTCTGACGATGTACCGGTTCCGGCTGCTGGATACGCCCTGGGCGGTCGTGGCTTCGCACCTGACGTTCGTCCTTCCCCTGGTGACCTGGTTCCTGATCGGTTTTTTTGACGATGTGCCCCGGGAACTGGAGGAACAGGCGGCAGTGGACGGATGTACCCAGTGGCAGGCGTTTTACCGCATTGTCCTGCCCGTGATCCGTCCGGGCCTGGGCGCGGCCGCCCTCTTCGGGTTTGTCCTCTCGTGGAATGACCTCTTCTACGCCCTTCTGCTCACCGGCAAGCACAGCCGCACCCTGCCGGTAGGCATTGCAGGTTACTGGACCTTTCGCGGCATTGAGATGGGCCAGATGTCCGCCGCGATCATTCTGGCTATCGTGCCGGTCGTGGTGGCCTCCTTCTTTGTCCAGAAATATCTGGTGCGCGGCCTGGGCGGCGGCGCCATCAAGGGATAGGAGCGGAGCAGGGATGGCAACCGAATCTCTTCGCCTGGAACAGATCACCAAGCGGTTTGGGCCCGTCGTGGCGGTCCGGGACTTCCATCTGACCGTTGAGGAGGGAGAGTTCGTCTCCCTCCTGGGGCCCTCGGGCTGCGGCAAGACCACCATCCTGCGCTGCATCGCCGGATTTGAGCACCCCGATACGGGAAAGATCTACTTCTTCGGCAAACTGGTCAACGATATTCCTCCCGAGCGCCGGGACGTGGGGATGGTCTTTCAGTCCTACGCCCTCTTCCCGAACATGACCGTGGCCCAGAACATCGCCTTCCCTCTGAAGATCAAAGGTCGTCCCCGGTCTGAGCAGATGCAGGTGGTGGCCCGGCTGCTGGAACTGGTGCAGCTCCAGGGGCTGGAGAATCGCTACCCTCGCCAGTTATCCGGAGGGCAGCAGCAGCGGGTTGCCCTGGCCCGGGCCCTGGCCAAACAACCCAGGATCCTGCTTCTGGATGAACCCCTCTCGGCGCTGGACGCCAAAATCCGGGAGGAACTGCGGGTGGAGATTCGGCGCATCCAGAGGACGCTGGCCATCACCACCCTCTACGTGACCCACGATCAGGAGGAGGCGCTCTCCATTTCCGACCGGGTGGTCGTGATGAACCAGGGGGTTATCCAGCAGGTGGATACCCCGGCCAACGTGTACCGGAGGCCGGCCACCCTGTTTGTGGCCCAGTTCGTCGGCACCAACAACCTGTTCCCTGGCCAGGTTCTCGGAAGCCAAGCGTTCCGCTGGCGGGATCGCCTCTTCCGGGTCGCCGAGAGGGCCCCGTGGCCGGAGGGAACGCCGGCGGTCCTGGTGGTCCGCCCGGAGACCATGGGCATCGCTCTATCCGAGGACCAGATTCCCCCCGGTTCCAACGTCCTGTCGGCGCGGGTGGAGCCGCTGACGTTCCTGGGCCCCACAGTGCGGGTGACCCTCCGCGCCGACGAGAGCACCGTCGTGCGGGTGGACCTGCCCGCGGACATGGCGGCCCATCTCTCGCTGGGCCAGCCGGTCTATGTCTATTTCTCGCCGGAGGCAGGGGTGCTGGTTCGGGAGTCGTCCGAAGAAAGGGGGTGATGGATGGGTGAACCAGAACGGCCATGAAACCAGGCGTTAATCCAACCAGGCAAAAACATCCGGAGAAAAATAAGCAGAGGAGGGAGAAATGAAAACCAGAGGTTCCTGGATGCTGGTGCTCAGCCTCGTCGCCGTTGTGACCCTGCTGGCGGCCTGCAAGCCTGCGGCCACCCCATCGCCCACAGCGGCCCCCTCCGGCCCAATGGAAGCGCTGGCCGCGCAGGCGAAGGCGGAAGGCGGGGTGATCAATTCGTACGGGATGCCCGAGACATGGGCGAACTACGGGGGCATCTTCGCGGAATTCAAGAACCGTTACGGCATCACCCAGCAGGATATTGATATGGGCTCCTCGGTGGTGCTCTCCCGGATGACCGAGGAGAACGCCAGCAAGAACGACGTGGCCGACCTGAAACCGTCGTTCGCCATGAAACTGGCGGAGGCCGGGCTCACGATGCCCTACAAGGTCTCCTGCTGGGACCAACTCCCGGAGGGCCAGAAAGGAGAGGGAAAGGACGGCTCCGTCTGGTACGCCGCCTACAAGGGCACCCTGGGGTGGATCGTCAACACCAACCTGGTGAAGAAGGTCCCCCGGACCTGGGCCGAACTCAACGATCCCGCCCTGAAAGGGATGATCAGTTATCTGGACCCCCGGGCCACCGGGACCGGTGTCAACACGGTGGAAGCAGCCGCCTACGCCGTCTCGGGCGATCCCTATAACTACCGGGCCGGTGCGGAGTTCCTGGCGAAACTGCACCAGGCGGGCGTCATCGCCACCGTAGACCCGAAGGTGGACGTCTCCAAGTTCCAGCGGGGGGAGGTGGGTATCCTCATCAACTTTGACTACAACCTCCTGAAGTGGAAGGAGGAACTGGGGGTTCCCGCCGAAGTGGTCATCCCCACCGATGGAACCATCGCCTCCGGCGGCGGGGTGGTCGCCGCCCGCAACGCTCCCCACCCCAATACCGCCAAACTGTTCCTGGAGTTCCTGCTCTGCGGCGATGGACAGCGGCTCTACGCGGAGGCATACGTCTCCCCGATGAACCCCACCGTTCAGATACCTCCCCAGATCGCCGCCAAGTTCCCACCCAAAGAGCAATACAGCCGGGTCGTTTTCATTGACTACGCCAAAGATGCCGCCATCTCGGAGGACCTGAAAGCGGCCTGGGCTGAGGCCACCGGCGCGCAATAGCCATCGGGGGCCGGCGGGCTGGCGTGGGGGTCGCCGCGGCGGCCCCCACGCCCAAACGGGCCCCATCTCCAGGAGAATGATGATGGGCGGACGTCGTTCCACGACGGAATACCTGTTCCTGCTCCCCTTTCTGGGCTTTCTGGCCTTCTTTGAACTGTATCCGCTGCTGAATATGGCGGTCCGCAGTTTCACGGATAGCCGTTCGGGAGCGTTCACGCTCCAGAATTACCTGAACCTGCTCACTCAGCCCCAGTATCGGATCGCGATCCGGAACAGTTTGCTGTTTGCCAGCGCGTGCAGCCTTGTGGGGGGCATTGGGGGGACGTTCGTGGGGTACCTGGCTCCCCGCCTCCCTCTCCGGGCTCGGAACCTGCTCCTCTCCCTCTATTCTCTGCCCCTGACGTTATCCGGCCTGGTGGTTGCGTTTGCGTTCATCGTGTTGCTGGGGCGCAACGGGGTGATCAATCTCATCGTGCAGCGGGCCCTGGGGCTTCCCCGGGATGTGTATTTTGACGTGTACTCGTGGCCAGGCCTGGTGGTGGTCTACTCCTTTTACCAGATCCCCCTGATGACGCTGACCATGGCCGCCGTCTTTGAGAACCTGGACCGCAGCCTGGTGGAGGCCGCGCGCAACCTGGGGGCCCGGTCGCTCCAGGTCTGGCGGTATGTGATCATCCCGGTGCTGGCCCCGGGTTTCCTGGCCGGGATGAGCATCCAGTTTGCCGGAATGATGGGCGCTTTTGGAACTGTGCTGGCACTGGTGGGGGGCGCGAAAAACCTGCTCTCGGTGCAAATTTACTACCATACCTCCGAATCCACGTACAATCTCTCCCAGGCGGGCGCGCTGGCCGTGGCCCTGGTCACCCTCACGGCAAGCGGGCTGTTTCTCCTCAACCGCATAGAGCGGTCGTTGCAGGTCGGGAGGTAGCATGGTGACCCGGATGTTGCTGATCTTGCTGATCCTCTACATCATCGTGCCGCTCCTGATGCCCATCATTTTCTCCTTCAGCGTCTTCTGGCAGGACATCCTGCCCCAGGGCTTCACCCTCCGCTGGTATGAGGCGATCATCACCCGGCCCAGGAACTACTCCGCCCTGATGATCTCCCTCCTGGTCGCCACCGGGGCAGTCCTGCTGGATTTCTTCCTCTGCGTGCCCGCCGCCTATGCGCTGAACCGTCTGGAAACACCGGTGGGAAGGGCCCTGCGCTCGTTCGCCTCGGTGATGCCGCTGATTTTTCCACCGGTGATCGTCGGCACCGCGCTGGTGCAGGCTTTCTCCCGTCCCCCTCTTGCCTTAACCGGGAGCGTCTTTATGGTGACCATCGCCCATGCGCTCATCGGCCTTCCCTTTATGTTCCGCAACACCCTGGCCAGTTTCCGCACCATTGATGAGCGTACCCTGTCCGAGGCGGCGGCCAGTCTGGGGGCCACGCTGTGGCAGCGGTTGCGCTACGTCATTGTGCCGAACGTCCTTCCCGGTGTCCTCTCCGGGGCGCTGCTGGTTTTTGCCATCTCCATCGGGGAATTTGAGGTCACCAGTATGGTGGCAGGGTTCACGGCCCAGACCCTTCCCCTCCAGCTCTTTCAGCAGATCCGGGTGGATATGCGCATCGCCAGTGCCATCTCGGCCTTCCTGGTCTACGTCTCCCTTCTCTGCTTCCTGGGGATGGTCTATCTGGGAAACCGCATGCGGGGAGCGAGGGGGCCCCAATGAGGGAAAAAGAGGCCGCGATCTCGGCGGCCCTGACCGCCGGCCAATGGATCCGGGCGGGGTTCGGAGGACATCACGCCACCCGGGCGAAAGGGAACGCGATCAATCTGGTCACCCAGACGGACGAGCAGGCAGAAGCCCTGATCCTCTCCCGGCTGCGGGAGGCCTTTCCTTCCGATGGGTTTCTGACGGAGGAAAGCCCTGCGGTGGTAGGATCTGCCGAACGGTACTGGTTGATTGACCCCCTGGACGGGACCACCAACTATGCCCACGGCTATCCGATGGTCGCCGTGTCCATCGCCCTGGTCTGCCAGGGCGAAGTTGTCCTGGGCGTGGTTTATCACCCAATCGCCGACGAACTGTTTGTGGCCGAGAAGGGGCAGGGGGCAACGCTGAACGGCCGTCCGATCCGTGTCTCCTCGGCAGCAACCCTGGCGGAGAGCCTGCTGGCCTCCGGGTTCCCCTACGATGCCTGGGAAGAGGACGACGATAACACGGCCGAGTGGAGACATTTCCTGAAGCGAGTGGTCTCCCTGCGCTCCGACGGCTCGGCCGCCCTGGACCTCTGCTATGTGGCCTGTGGCCGCCTGGATGGGTACTGGGAACTGGACCTGGACCCCTGGGATATGGCAGCGGGAAGTCTGATCGTACAGGAGGCGGGGGGCCGGGTCACCGATCTCGCCGGCGCCCCCTTCAACCCCTACGGGCGGGCCATCGTGGCCAGCAACGGCCAGATTCACCTGGAAATGCTGGAGGTCCTCCGCCGAGCGCGGGGGGAACGCGCAGGAGGCGCCCGTTCCCGTCCGTTCTAACCGTCTGTCCGTGGAGGCTGAGTCCGATGCCCTCTCTGCCACCCTTCGGTCAGCCGGGTCGCTGGTTCAAAGGGAACCTGCACACCCACACCAGCCGCTCAGACGGTCGGCTCACCCCCGCCGAGGTGATAGAGTGGCACGCCGATCACGGCTACGACTTCGTGGCCATCACCGATCACGACGTCGTGACGAACTCCCACGAGGATATCAGCGACCTGCCGCTCCTGGTTATCCCCGGTGCCGAGATCAGTGCCCGGCGCGGCCAGGTGGAGTTTCATCTTCTCGGGATCGGCATCGCCCGAACGCCCTCCACCAGCGACGCCCAGACGGTCATAGACGCGGTCAACGCGGCGGGCGGGCTCTGCTTTATCGCCCACCCCTACTGGCACGACCTTTCCCTGAGCAGCCTGCTCAGCCTGAATCGCTATGCCGGCATAGAGATTTTCAACGCTGGCTGCTGGCTGGAGATCAACAAGGGGCACGCTCTGGTCCACTGGGATGGCATCCTGCGGCGGGGCCGGAACGTCTGGGGGATCGCGACCGACGATTCGCACTTCCACAGCCCCGATTTCGGGCATGGCTGGGTCGTCGTGCGAGCGGAAAGGCTGGACGCTCCTGCGATCCTCCAGGCCCTCCGTTCCGGACGGTTTTATTCAACCATGGGGCCGGAGATCCACGACGTCCAGATAGAGGGGCGCGAGGTCCGTGTGCGCTGTTCGCCTGCCCGTTCCGTCTATCTCATCGGCGACGGCTGGCACGCTCCCAACGCCATCCAGGCCTGGGAGGGGGAGCCGATCACCGAAGCGAAATTTACCCTGCATCCGAAACAGCGGTACCTGCGGGTAGAAGTGGTGGATGGAGAACATCGGTCGGCCTGGACGAATGCATACCGCCTCCCCTCCTGATGGGCTGCGGGTCGGCGGATGGGCCTTCCAGCCTTTTGGGGATGTTTTTTTGTAGTTAAAAAGCCGACACCCAGCCTTCCCCCTCCTTTCGGGCACTCATCCGCCTCCGTGATGCGGATAGGCCCGCCCCGGATCGGCAACTGGACTTTGGATAAACCGCCGGGATGTAGGGATGGTTCAGAATAGGTTGACACTTTAACAACCACAGACTTGCCAAAAGTGGCCAATTCGGAGATACTCATAGCCATCAGTATCTTTT
>DAOUBO010000480.1:0-12105 GCA_034432695.1 Anaerolineae bacterium
GTGGACAAAAAAGGAGGCAAACGTTCGGCCAGAAAAGGAACCTTTTCCGGCCACCCCGTGCCGAGGATGCCTATCCCGATCACAACAACTCCCACCAGAGCAAACCCGATAAAGCCCCAGCGCAGTCCCGAAGTGTTTTCCACCGCCCACGCGAGGGAACGTAGAAGAGAAAGTCCCAGGATCAATCCGGCGAGTTTAGGAAGGGTGAGTTCGGGGAAAAGGGAGACCAGGGAGCCAACAAGGACCATCAGTGCAAAAAGAAGCAGCGCGCCGTTCAGCGGGGTAACCGGCCAGGCTTCCCGCCGTATCGCCCAGCGAAGAAGCCACCAGAGGAGCAGGGCGAAAAGTGCAACAGCCGTCCATAAGGGGCGAACGGTGGGGAAAATCAGCAGCGGCGCGGCAATTCCCACAAGAGCCCATTCCAGCGCCAGCAACCGGCGTATGGATAACACCCTCTCACTCCGCGGGACTGGTGATAGATGAAACCTCCCGGTCCATCTCAGCGCTCAAAGGTTTTACGAGGAGCGGGATTCTTCTCCCCCGGCGGTCCCAGCGGCAGGTCAAGGTGGTAAGGACCGAGAGAAAAATGATTTCCAGGTCCAGAAGAGGGTTCATCCGGCGGGCATACTCCATATCGTAGACCAGCCACTCCTTCCAGGAAAGCCGGTCTGCATACAATTGCGCCAGTCCCGTGAGCCCCGGCAGCAGTTTCTCCCGCTCCCTGAAACCCGGGATGGTGCGGATGCATTTCTCGTAGTCTTCCACCGGAAGGGGACGAGGGCCGACGAAGCTCAGATCGCCTTTCAGGATGTTGATCAGTTGAGGCAATTCATCCAGCCCCGTTGCCCTCAGGAACCGGCCGATGACCGGCAGAACCCGGGGGTCATTTTCTACAGTGAAGGAAGGGCCGACCTTCCGGGCGTTCTTCACCATAGTGCGGAACTTATAGGCTCTGAAAACTTTCCCGTTCCGGCCCACCCGCTCCTGAGTAAAGAAGATCGGCCGCCCGTCAATGAGCAGGATCAGAAGAGGGACTCCTGTCCATAATGCCAGGAACACGGGGGCCAGAAAGAGGTGAGCCGCGATGATGATCCCCACATCAAGCCACCTTTTGTAGTTCATCTATCCCTCCTCAAGGGAGTAATTGCGAATCTTCAAAGCCTGAAGAGCAACCAGGAAGAAGAACGCGGGGATTATGGGCAGATAGCGCTTCCACAGCCTCCTGGGTTCGGTGAGCAGGCGGAAGAGCCACTCCAGGCCGGAGTGTTGCATCCATCACACAACCTCACCTGCTGGGGTACAGCGGGATATCCTGTGAGCAAATGCTTTGTCGTGCCCGACGGTGGTGCTCCCGAATTATCAGAAGGTCTTTGATCAACAGAGGCAGAAGGGCCCATGGCTCTACCAGATAACGCCGCCACAACCGTTTGGGTTCTGAAAGCAACCGGTAGAGCCACTCCAGGCCCATCCGCCCCATCCATCGGGGCGGTGTGGGAATCACCCCAGCAACGTAGTCAAAGCAGGCCCCGGCAGTCAAAATTACATTGGCCTGAATGCGTTCCAGATTATCCAGCACCCAGTGCTCTTGACGCGGCATGCCCATGCCAACCATCAGCACGTGGGGCCGAAAGGCTGCGATTTCCTTGAGCACATCATCATTTTCCTCCGGGCCGAAGTAGCCGTGCCGGGTGAAAATGATCAGCCGTGGATACTGCTTCCGCAGCCGCTCCGCTGCCCGCGCGGCCACGCCCGGCATCCCGCCCAAGTAAAACACTCGCCATCCATTAGTTTCTGCCACAGCCATCAGCGGATGCACCCAATCTACGTAAGTAACCCTCTGCTTTCTTGTGACCGGGTAACCCAGAACACGCGCCCAGTAAACTAAGGGCATGCCATCAATATGGACAACATGCGCCTTCTCAAAAAACATCCGCATTTTAGGGTCACGGTGATACAAGTATACACTGCGCATATTGTGATTTGCAATTATTTTGCGCTCTCCGCTGGCAATCGTTTGAGCAATATAATTATTCAACGATTCAATATCAAGTGGATCAACTGTGACGCCGAGCAGGGTAAGGCGTACCATACTTTTCCCCGAGTAACCCTTCAACAGTCTCAATAAGTATGCAGATGCGCTTTTCCCAACTGTGTTTTGCAACAACAATAGAACGCCCTCGTGTCCCGGCTTCAAGCCAGTGTTCCCGCTCTTCATAGGCCCGCCGCAGAGCGCGGCTAAGGTCCTCGCGATTTCCTGGCTCAAAGAGATAGACCAGGATGCCATCATTCTTAAGTTTTCGCGCATCTACATAGTCGGCGGCTACTACTGGCTTGCCCATAGCAGCATACTCGTAGAGTTTGAGAGGCGAAAAATACATAAAACCCCCAGATAATGGGATAGCACCTGCATAACCGAGGTCAAAGCCAGCAATATAGTTAGGCACCTCTTCCCAAGCCACAGGGCCTACAAAACGCACCTCTTCGGACAAGCCCAACGAGGCGGCAAGTGTTTCCCACGGTGTGCGCATGATGCCCTCGCCCACTACAACGAGGTTGTAAAGAATGCCTTCCTGACGCAAATGAGCCACAGCCTCTATAAGCAAGTCCAGACGCTGCCAGGCTTGCAATTGGCCAACGAAACCAATTATAGGACCATCAAAGAACCGGACCGGGCAAGCCCGGGAAGGGTTTATATGCTCCGTATCCACACCATTGGGCAAGACGATGATTTTGCTACTCGGAATGCCCAGGTCTCGCACAATAAGGTCCGCCAGTGTCTGACTGACACACACGAGTACATCACACTGATGGTAGGCCCATTGCTCAGTTTCTTTTAAAAGACCTGACAAAGCTACCGCAAAACGGTCCTCTGCTGCCTCTCTATACAGAAGTGCATTGGTCTCTAAAATCCACGGAACACCTTGCCGCTGGAACCACCAGCCCATAGCCTGAAATGCACCATAGCGCTCGTACACCCAATCCACCCGACCGATCTCCCGGTATGCGCGATAACCATGCAGAAACCCCAGTCCTATTCGCAATATGTCAGCAGCCAGGCGTCGGCTCCAGCTTTGACGCAGCGCTTGCTCAATTTCATTTCTGGCTACCCATGTCAGTGGCACTCTGTCGCCGACAATGTATGGCCGAACTTCCCATCCAAGGCGCTCAAAAGCGCGTATCACCCCTAATACATGCGCGCGCGGTCCTATTGCACTCGCTTCGGGCCGCGTTGATACACGGGGTGCACCGGATAAATAGGCTAATCGCTTACGTCCCTTTGCTGAGAAGATACCCACTCTTTTACAACCTCGTCATACAGCGCTTCCAGTTTTGCGTTTTGCACTTTGAGGTTAAACTCTTTCTCCACCCAATTACGACCCGCTTCACCCATCCGGTTCCGCAATTCAGGATTTTCCAGCAAAAGTGTCAGATAATGGACCAACCCATTCACATCTCGCTCATCTACCAGAAAACCCGTCTCACCATGCTGGATGACCTCGGGTATGCCACCACTGCGGAAACTGACCGGCGGTACCTTCATTGCCATGGCTTCAAGAAAAACCACCCCCAGGGTTTCTGCTTCGCCTGAGGGCATGGTGATGCTGGGCATGCAAAACACATATGCTCGCTCCAGATATTCCCGCACTACTCGCTGTGGCTGCGAGCCCAAAAAGGTCACCCCGGCGCCCAAAATTCTGGCTGCCGTTGCCTCATAGCGAGCCCGCATAGGCCCATCGCCGATAACCGTCAAATGGATGCCCGGGAACCGCTGCTTTAACTGCCCAGCGGCCTCCAGCAGATACGGCAGCCCCTTCCGCTCCACTAACCGCCCCACATAGAGGATATGGCCCCATTCTGGATCACCAGCACCGGGCCGGAATTCATCCAGGTCAATTCCGTGTCGAATTATTACTACCTTTTCTTCGGGGAATCCGTGGCGAGTCACCACAATATTCCGCAGGAATTCTGACTGAACCACAATGCGTCTGGCCTTGCGGGCCAGCCTGCGTCGGCGCAGTAGATAAAGCCGATGGGCCATATAGGACGAACGCCATACATATGACTCCTTCATTGTCGCGTCTGTGCCGTGAAAACTGACGATCAACGGCAAGCGCATCCGATCGGCCAGGGGCAAAGCGACAGCAGCGTAGGGGCCGAAATGGCCATGAACAAGGACCGGTTTCAGAGATCGCGCCCACTGTAGCACATCCGGTGGCACCAGCCCCAGCACCTTAAAACGAAACTCTCGCCACCATCCCCAGCCTCTCCCCTCGCGAATCAGCCGAACCCGCTCACGCGGCACGGGAATCGCGGGCCCCTCTGGCCATTTGGTACCAAGCACGTAGGCCTCATAGCGTTCCAGACCAAAACACTGGCGGTAGACAAATGTCTCTGAGACAGGAAAGGGCTGATTGACGTAAACAATTATCCGTTGGAGTTCCATACCTTGCTCAACTCTCGGCCTGATGCGCCTGGCTAATATGTACAAAGTAACTGACCAGGACCCAGTAAATGGCTTTGCTCAACCCGCTTTCCAATAAGATACACTCTACAACGTTAGCAATAATAAAGAAAGTGAAAAATAAGAATATTACCCTTGCACCAGAGTTCGGCGCGCGCATTGTAAATGGAGCACTGCGCGCCAGGGGCAGCACTAAAAGCGCAACTCCTGCTATCACACCGATGAGACCTATCTCTAACCACAGGTCCAGGTAGCCATTATGCGCGTGAGGGGCATCCCACGTTAACGCCCACACTGTTGCTGAGGGGCCGCTTTCGCCCAGCCAGAAAGCCCCGTATCCGTAGCCCAGGAGAGGCCGTTTCAAAGCCAGCGGGATGAGCAATAACCAGAGGGGGATTCTTCCCGTGAGCGTGATGTTTTTCCCCAGAAGTCCCAGGAGTCCCTCCAGCATGTCCGGGAGTACGGTGGAGATAGGCACCGCCAAGGTAAATACAAGGGACCCTACCGCCGGCCTGAGCGAGCGCGGTATATGCGTCCAGAACCGGAGGAGGGCAAAAGCCAAGGGAACCAAAATCGTCAAAACCCAACTGGTGGCAGAGCGTGAACCCCATATAAGGACCAGAGCCATCAGCCCGAGCATGCGCCATCCCCAGGCCCTCTTCTGCCCGATAGCTGTCATAGCCCAGAACATGATCCCTGCCAGCACCATTGTCTGTCCCAGCGCATTCTTGTGCAAAAGAACGCCTCGCCATGCGCCTTCATGTATGCCCGTCATCACCGCCCATTCGGGAAAGAACACCACTGCGATCAGACTGGCTATGGTAACAATGACAAGCGCCCAACCCAGCATGCGGAGCACCTCTTCCGGTCGGTAGCGCACCGCCAGCAACAGGCCGTAGAGAGCAGCCAACGCCGCTGCCAGGCTGCGCCGCAGTGTGATCTCAGGAGCCACAGACCATATTGTGGAGAGCAATGCCCAGCCCACCAGCGCCCACACCAACCACCCCCTGCGCGCAATTCTCATTGCACGGCGAGGATGAAAAACGAGCAACCCCACGCCCAGGTAAGACGCCGCTAAAAACAACCGCTGCACCGGATCGCCTTCAGCAGGATTCACACCGCCCAACGTCATTTGCCGCCAGAGGGGGACGAAAGCCCCCGTTAGCAAAATGAACGCCACGGCATGCCATGCATATTCTAATTTGCGCAGAGCAACCTTCATCCTTCCTGCCCGGAACGCCATTGGGGAAAGTCTCGCCCAAGTAATTTCTCTAACTTCCGTACATCTTCTGCAAAGTAGATTGCCAGTTCTGCACGCAGGTCTGGCGGTAATGGAGGCCTGGGCCGCATTCGTGTGTTCCATGCCTCCAGGCGATTGATAATGCCAAGGCTTCGGCGAGGAAGCCAGCCACGCACGTGTTTACCCCAACTTACAGTTTTTGCCAGAGCACGAATCACCCGGGCTACCCGGCGCGAACGCCATTCGCGCGTGGTATTGTATACTGGAAAAGTTTGACGGCCATCATCAGGAACTCCAAGAAACTCCAGTACTTTTAAGTATTCCCGACGCGGGTTTTCTTTGACATCGTCTAATACCAGCACCAGCACGCGTTCCTTAGGGACAAGGGAATACAGACGTTCAAGTTGTTCTCCAAGGCGGCACCAGGCGGGATAGTCCAGCAGGATCGGGTCCTTGCAGCCTGGAGGAACATACCGTCCCGCCCGTCGTTCTGATGCCAGCATCCATGCTGTAGGGAAGTCTTCAATGTTCTCATTGAATGAGCGCAATTGCTGTTCATGCAAAGAGTAGGCCATATCAACCGGGTTGCGAATCATCACAATATAGCGTGCCCCTGGTAACTGTTGCTCAATCGCAGGTATGGCTACTTGCGAAAATAAATAGGTGGTTGAGGCTTCTCCTACCACTTTATGGAATTGCTTGGCTTCTTTGAATAACCTAACATATGTGTCCCACTCTTTAACACGGCGATTACCGATATCGGTTGAAAAATAACATGGTTCCTTGATCGGTGAAAGGTAAATAACAGGATGTTCAGCCAGCCATGCGGCCAGTGAAGTCGTACCAGATTTAGGAGCCCCAATTATGAAAAAATTAGGAAGTTTGCTCATGTTTCACCTCACAACTGAATCCACTCAGAAAAGTCCCGGCTAAGCAATTCGGAGAGTTTTTGCACATCTTGTGCAAAATAAGAGACTAAAACCTGCCTCATTTCTGGTGATAAGGGAGGGCGCCGCTGGGGAATCTTGTTCCAAGCATTTATTTTCCACCATATTTGCGAGACTGTTGGAGCCCTGTGCACCCAGTTTTTGAACACCCTCTCGGTTTTCATAGCCACAATAATAAACTTTTGTAAAAAATGGGAACGCACCTTCTTTGAGGGATTTCGCGGTGCAAAGTCAGTCCTACCATCATCCGGCACACCAAGGAAATCAAGCACGCGCAGATATTCCGCCCGAGCATCTTTCCTCAAATCATCCAGCACAAGCACTAAAACCCTCTCACGAGGCACAATCGTATATAAACGCTCCAATTGTTCACCCAGGCTACATACTTTCTGATAATCCAGAAGCCTTGGTTCTGAAATGAACAAAGAGCGCAAGCCCTTTCCCTCCCTACGCACAGGGCTCATCTCCCACGCTTTTCTAAAATCTTTTATGGTTTCTGCGCCGTTTAACAGCCACTCCGCATGCAGAGCATAAGCCATCTCTACAGGATTACGTATCATAACGATATATCGGCTACCTCCTAAAGCGCGCTCAATGTTGGGCACTGCTTCCACCGAGTACAAATACCACACTGTGGCTTCCCCCACTGCAATATGCTCCTCTGAAGCTTTTTCAAACAAAGCAAGATATGCCTCCCAGCTAATGCGCGCCCGGGTTTTCAGGTCTCGATCAAAATAACGAGGCTCTTTCCAGGGCGAGATGTAAATGTTTGGATGTTCAGCAAGCCAGCTCACCAATGATGTTGTGCCGCACTTGGGTGCCCCAATAATGAAAAAATTTGGTTTTTTCATAACGTTTTCCTCAACAGGATATTGAATGCAAGACTGTTAATCCCCAACCTCTGCCACACTGCCCACCACAGTAAAACGTTCCACACAAGCATTGAGGTAGCAGTGGCAATGGCCGCACCGTTGACGCCCAGCAGGGGGATCAAGAGAAGGTTCAACGCCACGTTCAGGACAGCAGATGCCGCCAGGCCCTTTGCTGTCTCTTGTTCATGCCGGGTCATATTGAGAAGCGTGCCCACCGAACCGGCAGCCGAGTTCACCGCCTGGCCTGCCAGCAGGATGAGCAAAGGAATGTATGCGCCCCCATAAGCCGGCCCAAAGACCAGCCGCAGGAAGGGTTTCCCCAGAACAATGAACCCAATGGTAATCCCCACATTCATGACCAAGATCAGCCGTGCGGTCGTCGTCACCAGATGTTGGAGCCGCACCATATCGCCCTTCGCATAGAGCGCTGCAAAACGAGGGGCCACCACCAGGTTCACGGCCTGAAGGCCAAAAGAGGCCAGGATAGAAACCTGTGCCGCCACCCGGTAGATACCGATCTGAGCATCGGGCAGAAAAATTCCTAAAATGATCGTGGATGCCTGCTGGTTGATGAGTTGCATCCCCCCGATGAACGCCAGAGGGATTGCGCTCAGCAGCCAGGCGCGGCCCTCAAAGCAAGGCATAGCCGATCGGAGCCGAGGAGGTGTGGCCCGCCAGAGCATCCACGCTCCGAAACCGAAGGCCAGCGCCGCCGCCAGTACGTTCAGGGCCATTGCCTCGGAGGCAGAAAGGGAACGACCCAGCAGCCAGGCGGCCCCGCCCAGGAAGAGCGTCAGAAGCCCGGGCCGGATCAGGAACTCGGGCATCTGCCCGGCGACCACCCGTTGCAACCCCCGCAACGCCGCCCCCCGGAGGTTGCCCAGAGCCACGAGGGGGACCAGCAATATAGCCCAGGCAAAGGTGCTCAGCCGTTCTCCCCCAAAGGAACTCTTCAGAAACCAGGCAAGAGCGGCACCGACAACCGCCAGCGTCAGGGAAAGTAGTCCCGTAATACGCCCTGCCCACCGCCAGACGCCCTGAACCAGTTCCGGGCGGCCTTCGGCCATGCCCCGCGCGGTTTCCCGAACCACCAAAGTGGGCAGGCCGAATTGGGTCAGCACTGAGAGCACATTGATCCAGGCATAGACATACGCATAAACCCCGTACCCGGCAGGTTCCAGCAATCGGGCCAGCAACACTGTGCTCAAAAAGCCGAGGCCTGCAGACGCGATCTTCAATCCCAGGCTTCCAATGGTATCCCGCCCCAGGCGCGAGGTCACTGCACGCCAAAGCCTCAGGCGCGCTTGCTGCAGAACGCCATGGGGCTGGGCTTTATCGGGAACTCCCGCCAGAATTTGAAGTCGCATCTTCCCTGCCTGCTTCGGTTTTCACAAAACCTCGGTGGATCAAATATTCCAGGATGGCGCGGGCGTTCTCCTCCGGCGTGTGGTTCACCGTGTCCAGCCGAATCTCCGGGTTCTCCGGCGGCTCGTAGGGGTCGTCTATACCCGTAAACCCTTTGATCTCGCCGCGGCGGGCCCTGGCATAGAGCCCTTTCACATCCCGCTGCTCGCATACTTCCAGCGGGGTATCCACAAACACCTCCACGAACCGCTCCGCCCCCACCATGTTCCGCACATCGTTGCGGGTGGCCCGGTAGGGACTCACCGCCGCGCAGACCGCCACGCCGCCGTGACGCACAATCTCCGAGGCCACAAACCCAATGCGCCGGATGTTGATGTCCCGGTCCTCCTTGCTGAAGCCTAACCCTTTAGAGAGATGCGTGCGCACCACGTCGCCATCCAGCAGGGTCACCTGCCGCCCGTACTCCATCAGCATCTGGGTGAGGACCTCCGCCACGGTGGACTTCCCCGAGCAGGGCAGGCCAGTGAACCAGATACAGACCCCCTGTTTGTGGATGGGCGGGTAACTCTCCGCCAGAATCTCGGCGACCTCCGCCCGGGTGAACCATTCCGCCAGGCGGCGGCCGTTGTTCAGATAGTTCTCCCGCACCTCTGTGCCAGAAAGCAGGACATACCGCTTCCCCGGCGGGACCCGGGAGAGTTCCTCATAGCGCCCCTCGTCGGGCAGATAAACCATAGTGTCAAACGGGATCACTTTCCCCCCGACTTCTTCGCTATAGCGGGAAGCCAGTTCCTGGGCATCGTAGGGGCCGTAGAACGGCCTGCCCCGGGAGTCTACCCCCGGCCCGGCGTGGTCGCGCCCCACAATCATATAGGTTGCTCCATAGTTGCGCCGGATGATCATATGCCAGACCGCCTCGCGAGGGCCGGCCAGCCGCATGGCCAGCGGCAATAGCGCCAGGAGCACCCGCTGCGGATCGTAGTACCGACCGGCCATAATCTTATAGGTGCGAACCCGGGTGTAATGGTCCACATCGCCCGGTCTGGTCATCCCCACAACCGGATGAAGCAACAGAACCCCGTTCACGGACTGGGCCGCGCGCTTGGTCATCTCCTCGTGGGCTCGGTGGAGCGGGTTCCGGGTCTGAAACGCAACCACGTGCAGATGGGGATTGCGGGCAACCTCGGGATTCCCGGCCCCCATCTCTTCCAGCCGGGCGCGCACCTGGGCCGGCGTCAGGCGCAGGTCCCGAAAGTCGTAATGGGAGGGCAGTTGAAGCACGCGCAGTGGGCCGGAGATGAAGAGCGACCCCCAGGTATGGAGTTCCGCCACCAGCGGATGGCGAGTGTCCAGCGTCCCGAAGACCTTCCGGGCCAGTTCCTCCCGGTCCCACTCGTAGACCTCCTCAATGGTCATCACCGCCAGCAGTTCGTTCTTGGCGTTGCGCAGGGCCACGTCCTGACCGACGCGAATATGCGGCCCCGGCTCCACCGGCAGCGTGACCGGGATGGGGAACACGTAACCGCTGGCCAGGCGCATCTCGTCCAGTACCCGCCGGTAATCCGCCTGGCCCATGAAGCGATCCAGCGGAGAGAAACCGCCGGTCGCCAGCAATTCCAGGTCGCAGACGGCCCGGTCGGAGAGCAACACCGAGGGCAGATGACTGGCGTAGGATTTGACCTCAGGAACATCCTCTGGCGGCACCATCAGGTCCACCAGTTTGCCCCCATAGGGAGGAATCAGGAGCGATGACATTGTTCGTCTCACCTCTTCGGAGATACGAAAGTTGGGCTTCAGGTTATGCCAGAGAGAGATAAATCGTCCGGACGCTCAGGATGATAATGAGGATGCCCACCAGGACCATCAGCAGGCGGGTGGGCAGTTTCTTGCAGGCATAGGCCGCCAGCGGGGCCGCAATCACCCCACCGATAAGCAACCCGACGATGATTTGCCAGTGCTGGGAGATCAACGCCGGTATGGTGATGATAAACGTGGCCGCCTCGGCGAAGGTGACGAAGAACTCGGTGGCATTGACCGACCCGATGCTCGTCTTCGGATTATGTCCCTGAGCAATCACTGTGGTGGTGACGATGGGCCCCCATCCCCCTCCGCCGATGGCATCAAAGAACCCGCCGATGGCTCCCAGAGGGATGAGAAAGCGGGGTTGTTTGAATTCATGTACCTTGCGGGCCGCTCTCCAGAGAATCAGGCCGCCCATAATCAGCAGGTAGGTTGAGACAATCGGTTTGATCACGTTCCCTGCTTGGTCCAGCGTGAGCACGTAGGCTCCCAGGATTCCGCCCAGGACTCCGGGGATGACCAGTTTCAGGAACAGTTTCCGGTCCACGTTTCCGAGGGAGAAGTGCGAGAGGCCGGAGACAGCGGTCGTGAAGACCTCGGCGCTATGCACACTGGCGCTGGCGATGGCGGGCGGAATTCCAATGCTGAGCAGGAAGGTATTGGAACTCACGCCGTACGCCATTCCCAGCGCCCCGTCAATCATCTGGGCAATGAAGCCAACGAGGATGAAGAGGAGAATGTTCTGTTCCATTTGGTGTCTCCAAAATCTGTCTACCTGTGCGGTTCACTTCGCTTTCACCGCAAAGAACGCAAAAGAGCCTCCGTGCCAGGATGACCCGGGTCAACCACACATGTGTAGGAATCTGTGTCATCCGTGAAATCTTGGTTCTTCCGGGCAGATGTGGGATCAGCGATCGGCGGTACCTGATTCCTCCGCGAGCCCTCTCTGCACTTTCCGGTAGACCTCAGCGGCAAACTGGTAGAACTGTCGGGCATCATCCAGAGTGGGCCTCCCGTAAGGAAGAAGACCCAATTCGCCTGGATAGCGGGCATCAATGTACAAATCATCCAGGTCGATCAAGATGTCCTGGTCCAACTCCATATCCAGGGCATCGGCTACCAGGCCGTAAAGCCGGATTGTGGAGTGCTCTTTGGGAACGGAACGGCGCAAGAATTCCAAACAAGGCCTTCAGGCACTTTTCCACACACTGCTGGGCATGAAAAGCCACGATGTGGGTCAGCACCTCGTCGTCCAGAATGCGCTCTATGGTCCTCAGGTCGGATTCGGCGGACTTTAACCACTCAATGGCGAGTTCCTTCCCCATACCAGATAACCCCTTTTTCCCGGATTTCCTCGGCAAAGGAACCGCCCCTCTGGAAGAACATCTCGCTCATTTTCCGTGTGTGGACGATCAGGTC
>DAOUBO010000481.1:0-2235 GCA_034432695.1 Anaerolineae bacterium
CCCCCGGCGAAAAAGGGGGCGCCCCCGCCCCCCGCCAGCGGCTCCCCCAGACGAGCCTGATGAATCCGGAAGAAGTCCACTGCCTGTTGAATGGTCTCCCGGGGCGTCGTGGTGGGGAACCGGGCCTCCGCCCGGATGTCCTGGGGCCCTGTGCCGATCGCACAGACGAATTTCGTTCCTCCCGCTTCTATCCCGCCGTAGAGGGGCATAGGGTCACCTCCGTGGGGAAACGCTGAGGCACGCCGGGCAGACAAATCAGAAGGGCCGCAGGGAGTTTCCCTGCGGCCCTGAGGTCGCGGGGGCCGGATTCGAACCGGCGACCTTCAGGTTATGAGCCTGACGAGCTACCACTGCTCTACCCCGCAGTGCGCCTATATTATACACACAGGGCGCAAATTTGTCAAGGCCCGGCACTCCCCCTCCGCCGAGCGGTTCGCCTGAGAACCAAAACGCACCCCCTCTGCAGCGCAGGGCGAATCCTGCGCCACGGGCTGCCTTTTCTCTTCCGGCGGACTGCGGTATAATGCACCCGGAGACCTGCGATCGGAGTAAGCCGGATGCCACCGATTTTCCCGTTCACGGCCATCGTCAACCAGGACCGGATGCGGCGCGCGCTCCTCCTCAACGCCGTCTATCCCCAGATCGGCGGCGTGCTCATCCGCGGCGAGCGCGGAACCGGCAAGTCCACCGCCGCGCGCGCCCTGGCCGCGCTGTTGCCTGAGATTGAGGTCGTCGCCGACTGCCCCTTCTCCTGCGATCCCGACCAGCCCGCGACGTGGTGTACCCTGTGCAAAGAGCGGGCCGCCGCCGGGGAGACGCTTCCCCGCGCCCGCCGCCGCACCCGCTTCGTGGACCTCCCCGTCAGCGCGACGGAGGACCGGGTGGTCGGTACCCTGGACATTGAACGGGCCATCCAGAAGGGCGAACGCCATTTTGAGCCTGGCGTTCTGGCCGCGGCCAACCGCGGCGTGCTCTACGTGGACGAGGTCAACCTCCTGGACGACCACGTGGTAGACATTCTTCTGGACGCCGCCGCGATGGGCATCAACGTGGTGGAACGGGAAGGCATCTCCTTCAGCCACCCTGCCCGCTTCATCCTTATCGGCACGATGAACCCGGAGGAAGGGGACCTGCGCCCCCAACTCCTGGACCGCTTCGCGCTCTGTGTGGACATCCGCAGCGTCCACGACCCGGCCGCCCGGATGCTCATTATGGAGCGCAACCTGGCCTTTGAGAGCGACCCGGAGGGCTTCTACGAGGAGTGGCGCCCCCGCGAGGAGGCCCTTTCCCGGGAGATCGCGCGGGCCCGCCAGATCCTTCCCCGTGTCCGCTACACCCGCGGCGACCTGGCCGTCATCGCGACCATGATGGCAGAGATGCAGGTGGACGGCCACCGGCCCGACCTGGTCATCCTGAAAACCGCCCGCGCCAACGCCGCCTTTGAGGGCCGAACGCGCATCACCGACCGGGACATCCTTCTGGCGGCGGAACTGGCCCTGCCCCACCGGCTGCGCCGTCACCCGCTTCAGCAGGTGGAGGCAACGCTGGACAACCTGGGCGAACGGCTGGCGGAGGCCCGCGCCCAGGTGGCCAGAAAGGGCGGAGCAACCGAAGAGATCGCCGACGACGAGGAGACGTCCCCGACGGAAAAAAAAACGCCCATAGAGGCTGAGACGGGCGAGGCCCCATTGCCCCGCGAACAGCAACGGCCCAGAAACCCCGTCCTTCAGCAGGTGCCTCAATGGCCCTCTGAGGGGCGGTGGTGGGAAGGGGGACACAAAATCCAGCCGGGGGAGACCTTCATCCCCCGGCGGCTGGCGACCCCGCTGGATCGCCTGACCCGCACCGGGAGCGGGCGGCGCAGCACCACCCGTACCCACCAGCAGCGGGGTCGCTACATCCAGGCCCGGCCGTCCCCCGGCGACCCCAGCGACCTGGCCTTTGACGCAACCCTTCGGGCCGCCGCCCCCTACCAGGCCCGCCGTCGCTACCCCGGCGGCCCCGCCCTGGTCGTCCGATCGTCGGACTACCATCGCAAGGTGCGGGTCCGGAAAATGGGGAACCTGATCCTCTTCGTCGTGGACGCGTCATGGTCTATGGCTGGCGCCGAGCGGATGGGGGCCACCCAAAGCGCGGGGGCCTCCCCCGTCTCAGCCTCTATGGTCGTTTTTTTTTCCGTCGGGGACGTCTCCTCGTCGTCGGCGATCTCTTCGGTTGCTCCGCCCTTTCTGGCCA
>DAOUBO010000482.1:0-2378 GCA_034432695.1 Anaerolineae bacterium
CCAGGTCCGAGTCCGGCCGGAGGAGCACCCGGAGGCCGGCCCGTCGCCGGGCCGCCGGAAGCCCGGCCCGGCCCCCCAAAAAGGCCGGGCCTTTTTCGTTAGACCTAACCGTATACCCTGCGGAGGCCCTGCGTATGCCACCTGTCCTGGAACTGCGCGGCATCACCAAGGCGTTCCCCGGCGTGCTGGCCAACGACCACATTGACCTGACCCTGGAGGAGGGCGAAGTCCATGCCCTCCTGGGCGAGAACGGCGCCGGGAAAACCACCCTGATGAACATCCTGTATGGCCTGTACTCCCCCGACGAGGGGGAGATTTTTGTCCGGGGCCGCCGGGTGGAGATCCGGGGACCGGGAGATGCCATCGCCCTGGGCATCGGGATGGTCCACCAGCACTTTATGCTGGTCCCCGTCCTCACTGTCACCGAGAACGTCATGCTGGGCGTGGAATCGGTCCGGAACGGCTTTTTCCTGGACCGGGCCGCCGCCGCCCGGCGCATCCGGGAGATCTCCCGCCAGTACGGGCTTCCGGTGGACCCGGACGCGCTGGTCAAGACGCTCCCCGTCGGCGTGCAGCAGCGGGTGGAGATCATCAAACTCCTCTACCGCCAGGCGGACATCCTCATCCTGGATGAGCCCACCGCTGTCCTGACCCCCCAGGAAGTGGAGGAACTCTTCAAGGTCATCCGCTCTCTGACCTCCCAGGGCAAATCCGTCATCTTCATCACCCACAAACTCAAAGAAGTGATGGCCATCGCCGATCGGATCACCGTCCTGCGCAACGGCCGGGTGGTCGGAACCACAACCCCCTCCCAGACCACGGAGGAACAACTGGCCGCGATGATGGTCGGGCGGGAGGTGCTGCTGCGGGTGAACAAGCGGCCGGCCACGCCCGGGGAGACGGTGCTGGAAGTGGAGAACCTGGAGGTGCTGGACGACCGGGGGAATCCGGCGGTGCGGGGCGTCTCCTTTGAGGTGCGGGCCGGCGAGGTGCTGGGCATCGCCGGCGTCCAGGGCAACGGCCAGACCGAACTGGTCCAGGCGCTGACCGGGCTCCGTCCCGTCCTGAGCGGACGGGTCCGCCTGCTGGGCCAGGAGATCACCGGCGCATCGCCGCGCCGGGTACTGGAACGGGGCGCCGCCCACGTCCCGGAGGACCGCCAGCGGGACGGCCTGGTGCTCAGTTTCCCGGTGGCCGAGAACCTGGTCCTCAATACCTACTACATCCCGCCGTTCGCCCGCACCGGGATCCTGAACCACGAGGTCATCTTCACCACGGCGGAGCAGCGGGCCCGGGAGTTTGACATCCGCACGCCCAGCATCCTCACCCCCGTCGCCAACCTCTCCGGCGGCAACCAGCAGAAGGTCATCGTCGCGCGGGAGTTCTCCCGTCCCATCCGGTTGCTCATCGCCTCCCAGCCGACGCGGGGGCTGGACGTGGGCTCCATTGAGTATATCCACCAGCGCATCATCGCCAAGCGAGACGAGGGATGCGCGGTGCTCCTGGTCTCGCCGGAACTGGACGAGGTGATGAGCCTCTCCGACCGGATCGCGGTGATGTACGAAGGGCGCATTATGGATATCCTCCCCGCCGACCAGGCCACCCGCGAGGAGATCGGCCTGCTGATGGCGGGGGTAAAGAGGGGGTAACCACGAAGGACACAAAGGGCACAAAGGGGAATTAACAATTAAAAAATTAACAATGGTCCTTCGTGTCTTTGTGTCTTCGTGGTAAATTAAGGAGGCGTGAATGCAGGAGCGACTTCGGGTCGGTTTCGTCACCGACGGGGGCCGGATAGACGACGGCTCCTTCAACCAGTACGCCTACGAGGGGACGGTCCGGGCCGCTCAGGAGCACGGCCTGGCCGTGGAACTGATAGAGACCCGCTCTCCGGCCGAGTACGAGGCCAATATCCGCCAGGCCGTTGAGCGGGGCTGCAACGTCGTGGTCACCATCGGCTCTACCACCGGCACGACGGTGGAACGGCTGGCGACACGCTACCCGACAGTCCACTTCATCCTGGTGGACTACGAGCCGCTTCAGGAGAGCCGCAACGTTACCGGGCTGGTCTTCGCCGAGGACCAGGCGGGGTTCCTGGCCGGCGCGCTGGCCGGCCTGATAACGGAGCGGGACGTGGTCGGTTTCGTCGGCGGGGTAGACGTGCCACCGGTTCGGAAGTTCCAGGTGGGCTTTGAACACGGCGTCGCCTACACCAACCGACGGGCGAAAGTCCTCACGGCCTACACCCACTCCTTCACCGACGAGCAGAAGGGCCAGGAGGCCGCCCGAGAACTGCTGGGGCAGGGAGCGGACGTCCTCTTCGCCGCCGCCGGAGGATGCGGGAGCGCGGCCACCCCGGGCGGCGCCGCGGCCGGGGG
>DAOUBO010000483.1:0-5593 GCA_034432695.1 Anaerolineae bacterium
CCCGCTGGCCCGGGTCTACGGCGGGGGGGTTGTCTGGGAGCCGGTGGAGACGTTGATTCTGGAGACCGCGGCCTACATAGAGGAACTGGCGCGCGAGGTCTATCGCCGTGGGGAGGAGTTCAGCGACGAGGAACTCCAGCGCCGTTTCTTCGCCTTCTGGGACCGCCTGGTCGCGGAGGGGAAACTCCAGCGGCTTCCGGACGCCCCGCCGGAGTTCGGACGGGCGATCCTGGGCCCTCGCCGCTGGCTGCGGGCCCAGCGGATCCGGATCCGCCGCCTGGTGGAATACTGGAAGGCGATAGGACTTCCGACTTGACAACCCCCGCCGGAGCGCTATAATACGGCTGCGGTTTTCTCAATCTGAATAAGAGAGGAGGTGAGCGGGGAGTGGCGCGCGTGGTCGCTGAAGAGGGCGAGTCGCTGGATTCTCTGCTCCGGCGATTCAACAAGAAGGTGCAGAACGAGCGAATTCTCTCGGAGATCCGACGGCGGCGGTTCTACGAGCCCCCCACTGTTCTACGGAAGCGCCGCAAGGCGGCGAAATTGCGCAAGAGCCGCCGCACAACTCTGCGCAATCTCCAGCGGTACGGGTAAAATGAACCTGAAAACCCGCCTGCAGGAAGACCTGAAAGAGGCCCTTCGGGCCCGGGACGAGCGCCGCAAGGCCGTCATCCGGATGGCCCTGGCGGCTATTCAACTGGCCGAAGCAGACCAGGGCGGCGAACTGGATGAGGCCGGGATCATCGGCGTCCTCCAGAAAGAGGTCCGCCGGAGGCAGGAGACCGTTGAGGAGTTGCGCGGTACAGACCGCGTGGACCGGCTGGCCGAGGAGGAGGCCGAACTGGCCATCCTGGAGTCCTACCTTCCCCGTATGCTGACGCGCGAGGAGATCGCAGCCGAAGCCCAGGCCGTCATCAAAGAGGTGGGCGCTTCCGGGCCGAAGGATATGGGCGCAGTGATGAAGGCCCTGATGCCCCGGATGAAAGGGCGCGCCGACGGGCGGGTTGTGAATGAAGTGGTTCGGGAACTGTTGAGCGGCCTTGCCGGGTAGCGATGGCTACCCGGGTCACCGAAGAAACACGCAAGGGGACAGGCGATGAGAGCGCCTGTCCCCTTGTGTGTTCCGGCCCATCAGCGAACCCGCCTTCGCCACTCGTCCCGCAACTCCAGCGTTTCCAGTTCCGTCCCCAGGGCCAGGAACTGACGGAGCAGCCGGGTGAAGCGGTTCGCCTCGTCCAGCATCGGGAAGTGGGCGGAGCCCTCCAGGTGGAAAAGGTAGACGTTCTCCTCCAGTTGCCGGACCCATCGCTCGTCCGGAGGATAGATCAGAGGGTCGTTTTTGCCGTAAACCAGCAGAACCGGGATGGTGAGGTTCTCCACGACCGACCGGAGGTCCTCCCGCAACAGGCTCTGGACTCCCTCCACGATGGCGCGGCGGTCGGCCTTGATGGCCTCCACCACGACTTCCGGATAGGCTGAGGCCTGGCGGCGGCCCAGGATCCGGGCCACCCAGTCGCCGTTGTGGTGGTTGGTGAAGGTGGCCAGAGGTGGCGCAATGGCCGACCCCACGAGGGGCGTGCAGACCGCGGCGACCCGGTCCACCCGTTCGGGCAGGATGTCCGCCAGGCGCAGCGCGATGACGCCTCCCAGGCCATGCCCGACCAGCGCAACCCGCTGCAGCCCCAGTTCGTTCAGGAACCGCTCCACCAGTTCCGTATAAACGTCCAGCGAATATCCATCCTGACGGCGGTCCGTGTCCCCGAAGCCCCAGAGGTCCAGGGCATAGGCGCGATAGCGCTCCGAAAGGTCGTCCATCGCGACCATCCAGTAGCGCCATGAGCCGATCCACCCGTGCACAAAGACGACCGGGCGGCCCCGGCCAATGGCCTCGTAGTGGACCAGTCGCCCATCAACGATAATCGCACTCATACGGAAACGGCGAGAGGGGTTCAGGAGCGACCGGCGCGGTTCAGGATGTCCCGGACCTGCCGGATGAGTTCGTCCGGGGCGAAGGGCTTCAGGATGTACTCCTCGGCCCCGGAGGCCAGCCCCTGCTGAACTTCCGAATCCTGCCCCTTGGCAGAGAGGAAGACCACGGGTACGGAGGCCGTGCGCGGGTTCTCCTTGAGCCGGCGGCAGGCCTCGTACCCGCTCATCCTGGGCATACGCACGTCCAGAATAACCAGATCCGGTGGGTCGGCTTCGGCCAACTCCACTGCTTCGGCCCCGTTGGTTGCCAGCATGACGTCAAAGCCAGCAAAGCGCAGGGTGAAGGCAATCAGTTCCCGGATGTCCCGTTCGTCTTCGGCAACCAGGATTCGGGTCATGCTCCACTCCTCTGGGGGACAGGATTTGTCTCCTTTGGCCCTTCCACCAGGCTGGAAATTTCCCGAAGGAACGCCTCCAGGTTGAAGGGCTTGGTGATAAACCGAACGGCCCCCATCGCGAAAGCCCGCTGTCGCTTGAGTTCCTCGTCGGTCAGGCTGCCGCTCATGATGACTACCGGGATGTCGCGCGTGCGCGGGTCGGATTTCAGGTTACGCAGCACCTGATAGCCGTCCACATCCCGCAGTTTCAGGTCCAGCAGGATGAGCGCCGGACGGGTCTCACGGGCGATCTGCAGGGCCCGCTTCCCCTGCCCGGTCGTCTGGACGCTGAACCCGTGCCGCCGCAGGACCTCCCGCATCAGGGAGAGGTTGTCCCGGTCGTCATCCACCACCAGAATGAGCCCCCGACGATGGAGGACCCGGCGGACCACCTCTATCAGGCGCTCCTCCTCCACGGGTTTGTTCAGGTAGTCCAGCGCCCCCAGTTGAAGCCCCCGCTCCTTGTCGGGAACGACGGAGATCACCACCACCGGGATGTCCGCCGTCTGTCGGTCCTTCCTCAGGCGCTCCAGCAGCGTGAAGCCGTCTATATCGGGCAGCATGATGTCCAGGGTGATGAGGCCGGGATGGGCCTCGCGGGCCAGGCGAAGGGCCTCCTCCCCCCGATGGGCAACCAGAACCTGATGCCCATCCCGCTCCAGGTAGATACGGAGGAGGTTGGCGATGTCTTTATCGTCTTCCACCACCAGGATGGAAGTCCCGCGGGGCGGGGCAGCCGGCGGTGGGAGCGGGCGGGCCGCCGCCAGCGGAAGGGTGAAGGTGAACGTGCTTCCCTCCCCCAGTTCGCTCTCCACCCAGATCTGTCCCCCGTGCATCTGGACCAGCGACGCGGTGATGGGGAGCCCCAGGCCGGTGCCCGGCGTCTCCTGCACCAGCGGGTCATCGGCCCGGAAGAAGCGGTCAAAGATTTTCTTCTGATCCTCCCTGGAGATTCCGATGCCGGTATCCGAGACGGAGACCTCCAGCATATCCCCACTGACCTGTGCGGAGACGCTGATCCGCCCGCCGGGCGGAGTGTACTGGATGGCGTTGCTGATGAGGTTGGTGAGAATCTGGGCAACCCGGTTATGGTCGCCCCAGACCGGGGGGAGATCGGCCGGGACGTTGACCGTAAGGGTCAGGTTCTTGTTCTGCGCCCGCGGCTGGAGGGTGGTCACCACCTGCTCTACCACTTCGTGCATGTGGAGGGCCTGGAGTTCCAGTTGGAGCCGCCCGCTCTCAATGCGGGAGATGTCCAGCAGGTCGTTGACCAGCGCGACCATCCGATCCGCATTGTTGCGGATGATGTGGATAAAGTGTTTCTGCTGCTCGTTGAGCGCCCCCGCCATCCCCAGCATCAGGAGGTCGGCGTACCCCTTGATAGAGGTCATCGGGGTGCGCAATTCGTGGGAGACGGTGGAGATGAACTCGCTCTTGGCCCGGTCGGCTTCCACCTCGGCAGTGATGTCCCGGAAGACGGAGACGGTGCCCAGGTACTCCTTCCCGCGGATCACCGGGGAGGCGTGGACGCTGACCACCCGATCGCCCAGTTGGAGCCGTTCTGCGACGAAGTCCTCCGGGGTTCGGTCGGCGGGATGGGCCGCCCATTCCTCCACGGTCGCCAGCCATTTCCGGCCCTCCACGCCGTAGAGCCCCAGCATCTCCCGAATGCTCCGACCCAGGGCCTCCCGCCGGGGGATCTCCAGAATCCGCTCCGCCGCCGCGTTGAAGAGGACGATCCGGCCGGACGCGTCGGCAAAGAGAACGCCGTCGGCGACGCCCTCCAGGATGGCCTGCATCTTGGCGCCCTCCCCCTGCTGCTGCCGGAGCATAGCCCCCAGGTCCTCCGCCTGCTGGCGGATGAGGTCGTAGAGGGAGGCGTTGTTGACGGCGTTGGCCAGCAGAGCCGCCGCAGCCTCCACCATCCGGAGGTGCTCCTCCGTGAAGAAATTTGGCCGGGTGGAGAGAAGGAGCAGGATCCCCAGAATCTCCCCGGCCCCCCCAATGGGCCCCGCCAGCCCCGATCTCTGCTGCGCGCTCTCCGGACCGGGCACCCAGCGAGGATCGGCGGAGAGGTCGGGGATCAGGACGGCCTCGCGGTGTTGCAGGACCCATCCGGCCAACCCCTCGCCGCGGTGGAAGCGGGTGGGAAGGCCGGTCACGGGGATGGGGGTGGGAACGCCCACCGCCGCCCGGCGGACCAGGGTATCGCTCTGGGCGTCCAGCAGCAGGATAAAGCCCTGGTCGGCGCCGGTTGTCTGAGCGACGGCCTCCAGTGCCCGGTGGAGGACCTGGCCGATGTCCAGGCTGGCGGAGACCTGGCTGGCGATGCGGTAGAGGGCCTCTATCCGGTCCCGTTCTGCCCGCAGGTCCTCCAGCGCCCGGGCCAGTTCCCGGGTTCGCTCCTCCACCCGTTGCTCCAGTTCCTCGGTGAAGCGGCGGATTTCCTCAAAGAGTCGGGCGTTCTGGACGGCCGCGGCAGCCTGGTTGGCCAGGGCCTGGGCCAGCCGGACGTCGCTGGGAGAGAAGGCGCGGGCTTTCCCGCGCCGCTCCAGTTCCACCAGCCCGATGGTCTGCCCACGGGCAACCATCGGGAGCAGAAGCAGCGAGGTGGCCGACCGTTCCTCCAGAACGGGTCGGGCCTCCGGGGCCTCGGGCGTGAGGATGAGGGGCTCCTGGGTCAGCAGAACCTCCCGCACAAGGGAGCGATCCCGGGCACGGTAGAGGGAGCAGGCCAGGGGAGGGGCGTCCCCCCGGGCTTCCCACACCACGGTCACCTCGTCCGTCTCCCGATTCCACTCGGAAATGATACATCCGTCGGCGCTGGTGAGGGCCATCAGCCGCTCGCCCAGGGCATACAACACCCAGTCCAGGTCCAGGGTGAAGGAGAGGGCGTTGGCGGCTTCCAGGAGCGTGGAGAGTTCCTCGGAGCGGCGGACGGCTTCTTCGTAGAGCCGCGCGTTCTGCACTGCGACGGCGACCTGGTCGGCGAGGGCCGTCAGGGTGGCCAGGTCCGCGGCGGAGAAGGGAGCGACAGCGAGGCCGTCGCCCCGCCGGTCTGCGGCCAGGACCCCGGCAACTTCCTCGCCGATGGTCAGGGGTGCCAGGGCAACGGCCCCCTCCTGGATGTAGCAGGCCTGCCCCACCGCTGCCGCGTCGGCCACGGCCAGGGGCATGCCGCTGCGGGGCACCTCGCCCACCACCCCCTCCCCCGGCCCGGACGAAAG
>DAOUBO010000484.1:0-1719 GCA_034432695.1 Anaerolineae bacterium
AGGATGGGGGGCCAAAAACCGCCACCGGCAGGACTCTTTGATTTTGTGTACCGTTTCGGATAATCGGTGAGTTGGCCTCTTGAAGTGCGGATTGTGCAAAAAACCCGCCTCTGGCAGGCATTTTGAGGCAGCCAATCCTGACATCCGAGCGGTCGCTTACGAAAAGTGTCAACCTATTCTGAACCATCCCGAGTTTCGCAAACAGGACTCAACATCTGCGTTCGCTGCATTTCTCCGCGTCCGCTTCCCCGATGAAGCCCGGTGCGTTTTTTCACAATCCACCCGCCGATGGCGCTCCCTTTCGGGTCCTTGTCGCACGGCTTTCTCCGTTGCAGGACGTGAGCCGCTCCTTCACCCATTTTCTGCTCTTCTCGGAAGTCCGGCGCGCGCTGCCCGAAGCCTTTGTGGACCTGGCCTTCTTCTCCCCGCACGATGCGGAACCCCTCCGTGGGCTGGATTCCGGCCGTCCCCTGCGGGATTTTGACCTCGTCCTTTTCTCCAACGCGTACACCCTGGAACTGGTCAATCTCCCGTACATCCTGCTTCGCTCTGGGCTTCCGCTTTTTGCTGGGGAGCGGACGGAAGGCCCTGTTCTCCTGCTGGGGGGCTCCAGTGCGATGGCCGCACAGGCCGTCATCCGTCCTGATGGGGACAGCCTGGTGGACGGCATCTTCTTCGGCGAGGGGGAAGGAAGGGTGGAGGAGATCGCTGCCGCGCTGGCCTACGGGCGTGGTGGGAAGCGGGAGCGGCTGGAGGCCGCCGCGGCGACGGGCCCCGGCCTCTGGGTGGCGGGGGGCTTCCACCCCGTCGTCAAAGCCGTCTGCCGGCCTGCGGCATCCGCCCTGCCGACCGATTACCCGCTGCTGAATACCCCGGAAGCCCATACGGCGTATCTCCAGATCACCTACGGCTGTCCCGCCTTCTGTTCCTTCTGCTTTGAGGGGTACGACCGGAAGCCCTACCGGGAACTTCCCGCTGCCGACCTCATCGCTGCAGCCCGGAGGCTCAAGGTCGCGCAGGGAGCGGAGGAGGTCAGCCTCTACAGTTTCAACTTCAACACCCACAGCGAGATTTTCCGCCTTCTGCTGGAACTCCACCGGCTCTTTGACCGGGTGGGGATCAAGAGCCAGCGGGCCGACCTTCTGCTGCGGACGCCGGGCCTGATAGAGGCGGAACTGGCGGCGGAGAAGCGGGAGTTCACCCTGGGGATTGAAGGGATCAGCGAGCGACAGCGGGCCTTTCTGCACAAGAGCCTGCCCACCGACGACATCGCCGCGCTGCTGGAGCGGCTGGTGGGCGAACCGATCCGCCGGGTCAAACTCTTCTACATCCTGACGGGCCACGAAACAGAGGCGGACCTGGCGGAGTTTCGGGCCTTCGTCCGCTGGCTGCAGGGGGTCTGGAAGGCCTCTCCCCACGGGCCGCGGGTCGTATTCGGTTTCGGCCCCCCGGTCCGCGGGTGGGGGCCCCACGGGGCGGTGGGGCCCCGGCGGGGCCAGCAGGGCCAGCGGCTCGTGGAGCCAGTACCCTCCCAGCGCCAGGGTCTGGTCCGCGAAATACGCGGGCCAGTCTATCGCCATTCGGAACTCAAACCCGGCCAGGTCGCAGGCCGACTTGACTGCCCCTGCCAGGGGCCGCCAGTGCCGCTCGTCCAGAAAAAGCCGGTCGTGCCGGAGCGGGGTGAAGGGCATCCGGACCAGGGGGCCGAAACTGAAGATG
>DAOUBO010000485.1:0-2068 GCA_034432695.1 Anaerolineae bacterium
GTGGAGATTTCCACGCCGGGGATGAGCAGCGGTGGCCCCGAAAACCGGGCCAGTTCGGGGAGGTGGCTGACGGTGTTGTGCTCCGTCACCGCGACGAAGTCCAGCCCCTGGGCCCGCGCGGCCGCGACGAGGTCCTCCAGCGGCGCCGTTCCGTCGGAGTGGTGGGTGTGGGCGTGCAGGTCGCCGCGGAACCAGCGGGCGCCGCGCTCCAACGACGCGGGGTTCCAGGGAACGGGGAGGGGAAAGGGCGCGTCGGCGGACATCTCCCCCGTCTCCATCCGGATGACGACACGATAGTCGCACCCCTCGGGGGCCAACTGGTAGAGGCCCAGGAGGACGTGCCAGGTGCCGGGGAGGATGGGGCCGGGGAGATAGCCAGGCGTGGCCTCCGCTGGGGAAAGGACGAACTCCCGGCGGGCTGTCCCGCTCCAGCCGCGGAACCCCCGGCCGTGGGGAAACTCCGCCCCGCGGGGGTCAAAGAGGCCAATGTCCAGGATGTTCCCCTCCTCCCAGCCGGCCTTATCGGCGCTCAGAGGGCGGCTGAACTCGTAGGAGATACGGAGCCGAGCGACGCCCGACGGGACGTCAAAGGGGAGCAGGGGGAACTCGTCCCGCTCCCGGTCTTCGGGGTCAAAGTGACCTTCAAGGATGAGGGTGTGAGATGAACCGGCCATATGGCTGCGATCCTGTGGTGGTCGGCCAACTGCAATTTTGTGGGTCCCCATGCCCTGCATGGGGCAGTTTTGACTCCCATAACGAGCCCGTAGGTCGGATTAGCAATCCGACCTACGGGGTCGGATTAGCAATCCGACCTACAGGGTCGGATTAGCAATCCGACCTACAAAGTCGGATTGTCAATCCGACCTACAGAGCCGGGTGAGCAACCCGATCTGCTGGGCAGTCAGCGGTTGTGCTTGTAACATTCGTGAAATTCGTGAAATTCGTGGCCTCTCACACTCTGTATGGCTTTTACTTCCGCACGAGGATCTGGTAGACTGGAACGTCCCTGCTGCCGAAGCGGTATTTGTAGTCTTCACTTCCCCGCAGAAAGTCATAGGCCTCCCGGCCCTCGGCGATGGCGTGGCGGATAAGGTAGGCCGTCAGGACGATCCCTGCCCCCAGGCCGGGGTCGGCCCGCCAGTCCAGCCCGGAGTTGTAGACCAGGACCCGGTTGTTATAGACAAAGTTGAGATAGGCCGAGAGTTTCGTCCCCGCCCACTCCAGAAAGGCCAGTTGGAGCCAGCCTTCGGCGAAGGCAACCCGCATCACGTCCCGGAAAAAGGCCCGCATCGGCGGGGTCAGGAAGGCCTCTTTGGGTCGGCTGCTTTTCGCCATCAGGGTCAGGAAGTCCTCCGCCTCGGCCTCCAGGTCGTGCTCCGGCCCGACGATGTACCAGCGGAGCCCCTCCAGCGCCTCAGCGCGACGAAGTTTCCGCCGCAGTTCGTGCCGGTCCTTCCGGTCCAGCGATGCCAGGTACTCCTCCCACGTCGCCGGCAGGGAGACCACTGGACAGACGTCGTGGACGGAGACCTCGCATTCCCAGCCCCGGCGCCGGGTCTCTTCCGGGAGAATCTGGAGGGTCGGGGAGGCCGCAGGAACAGTGCAGAGGTCCAGCGCGTCCCACGGGGGGGCATCGGTGCTCCCCAGGAAGTCCAGAACCGCGGCGATCAGGTCGGCCTCCCGGCCCGGCAGGGCGATGAAGTCCAGATAATCGGAGACCTCCACACAGCCGACGATGCGGAGGGTCTGCTTCCCGCCCAGGGGGGCCAGGAAGAGGGGGGCAAGCCCGATCAGCCGGCCTTCCTCCCGCAGGGCCAGGACCCAGAGGGATCCCGCCCCCAGGTTGTGCCACCAGGCCCGCTGGTAGCCAGGGGTGAGGAACGGCGTGTCGGCAGCGGAGCGCCGGAGCAGGCGGCTCCACTCCTCCGCCAGAGCCTCAAAGAGGGATGGCCCAGTATAGGGCTGCAGCGTCGTTCGCATTCTCAGGCCTGGTGAACGGCTTCGCCGCCGGCCCCGATCACCCGGCCGGCTGGTAGCCAGGGGTGAGGAACGGCGTGTCGGCAGCGGA
>DAOUBO010000486.1:0-3109 GCA_034432695.1 Anaerolineae bacterium
TTTTGTTCGTAGCCAGGCACGAAACGAAGTGGAGTGCCGTCTTGGTTCGTAGCCAGGCACGGAACGAAGTGGAGGGCCGTTCTGGCGCCACAGGCGCCACTCCGCTTCGCTGCGTGGCCTACTACAAGCCGCGCCACTCCGCTTCGCTGCGTGGCCTACTACAAGCCGCGCCACTTCGCTTCGCTGCGTGGCGCACTACAAGCCGCGCCACTTCGCTTCGCTGCGTGGTGTACTACAAACCGTGATTTGTTCGTAGTGAGGCACGGAACGAAGTGGAGTGCCGTCCTGAGCGCCACTCCGCTTCGCTGCGTGGCGCACTACAAACCGTGATTTGTTCATAGCCAGGCACGAAACGAAGTGGAGTGCCGTTTTGGTTCGTAGCCAGGCACGAAACGAAGTAGAGTGCCGTCTTGGTTCGTAGTGAGGCACGGTGCCGTCCTGAGCCATTTTGAGCGCCCGGCGCCACACGGACAGGTTTACCTCGTGGCGCTATTCTGTGGCGATTCCAGCCACATCACGGGCCACGTCCCCTCGGCAACCTGCCGGGCCTCCCATGTGCCTGCTTCGGCCAGCCAGAGGTCAATCTCCCGGCGAAAGGCCAGCCAGACTCCGTCCGGGCTCCAGACCGGGTCTCTGCCTGGCCCCAGATAATGCTCCTCGCTCCCGTCCGGGCGCAGAACGTACAGGCCGTCTTCTTCCGGGTTGGCGCTGTACCAGACCGAGTAGGCCAGCCAGGCACCATCCGGGCTCCAGATGGCTGCGCCGGGCCAGCCCCCGACACCGGCGGGGTCGTAGGGATGGAGAAGACGAGCCGTGTGGCTCTTCAGATCAAACACGCCCAGAACGATGCGCCAGCCTTCCCCAAAGTCGCCGCCCATCACCCAGGCCAGATACCGGCCGTCGGGGGACCAGGACGGACTTCCGACCTTCTCAATGGTCAGGGAGGTCGGACCCCCCACGAAGGTGTAGGCGGCGGGTTCAAAGGGGATCAGGCAGCCGTTGAACAGGCGGTAGAGATACCCTTTGAGGGCCTGGTCAAAGGCAAGGGTATCCCCGTCGGGTCCCGGTGCGGGCAGAGTCCCCGACCACTCCCGCCCGACCACAAGGTATTTGGGACGGTCCAGTTCGGTCACCGTCAAAAGCCCGGTGCTCGGGCCCGGATCTTCGTTGGCGGGCCAGGAGCCGTAAACGAGAGTCTTCGGCCTTGCGGGCCACCACCGGGGATTCCATTCCACCCGATCGGGAGTATCGGTCAAATTCCGCTCCTCGCCGCTGGTCAGGTCTATCAGCCAGAGGTCGGAATCAGCAATGTAGACCGCCTGCTGACCGTTTGGCGAGAGAACGACGTCCAGGCGGCCCAGTATCCGGGAAGGTGCGCCGTCTTCGCCGACCTTCCACAGGCCGGTTTCGGTGCCGAGGACGAGGCCGGGAGGGAAACCCGGCGGGAGGTGGGTCAGGTCCGGGTAGGGCCCCTGCCCCGGCTCGGGCGGGCGGGAGGGAGAGGGAGTGGGCGCGGTCAGTGTGGCGACCCGGGTAGCCCGCTGAGCATTCTGGGTGGCCAGGGCAGATATCGTCGCCGCGCTGAGATCAGGGGTAGGAGACCTCTCCACGTCCACTTCCACCGTACCACAAACCGCGAGAAGCAGAGAAAGCAGAATCGGCCAATGAAACAGGACGTTACGCACGTTCATCGGACATCTCCGGCGGGCAGTTCGGCAATACGGATGTCCACTGTACGCGTCCCGGTTGGTTAACCCCCCCCCCAGCCAGCATCCAGAAGCCGCTCACGCGTCAGGAGTTCGTCGGGATGGGTCATCTCTCTCCCGGCCGGAGGAAGCGCTCCAGCCCCTGCCCCGGCGTTGCCATCGCCACCCGGTCGCCCAGTTCCAGTTCCTCCAGCGGTTTCTCCGACGGCGCCCGGGAGACGGCGAGAACAAAGATGTCCTCCCCCGGCTCAGCGAACCGCCGGTCCACACAGGCCATCCCCACCAGATACCCCTCCGTGTCCATCGCGCAGGAGGTAACCTGTCCGATGACCCGGCCGCGCCGGTCCACCACCCGGTCGCCCTGCTCCGGGACCGGCACGCCCTTCTCCCTCAGCCGGAAACGGATGAGGCTCATCTTCCGCTGGGCGGCGTGGCGGCGGAAGGCCTCTCGCCCGATGAAGAAGGGCTTGTAGAGTTTGACGTCCCCCCCCAGCCCCGCCTCGTCGGGCCGGATGTCCAGCGGACCGGCCAGTTCGTGGCCGTAGAGGGGGAGACCGGCCTCAATGCGCAGGGAGTCCCGCGCGGCCAGCCCCGCCGGACGGAGCCCCTTCGGCGCGCCGAACTGGAGCAGGAGGTCCCAGAGGAGCGGGGCCCAGTCCGGGTGGACGAACAACTCAAACCCCATACGCTCGCCGGTGTAGCCGGTGCGGGCGATGATGAGGTCAAAGACGCCGCCGGGCGCCCCAGGCCAGGGCCAGCGGACCTCTATCAGTTCGGTCCGCCCCATGCTCAGGAGTTTGCCGCGGATCTCGTCGGCTGCCGGGCCCCTGGGGCTGGCATCCAGCCAGGCCAGCAGGACGTCCCGCGCGCGCGGCCCCTGCAGCGCGATGTTCACCCGCGCCAGGTGCTCGTTGCCCGGCGCGCGCAGGTCCACCAGTTCCGCCCGGAACGGCGACCGCGCCCAGGGCCGGTCGGGGTCTATCCGGACGGCCCCCTCGTTCACCGCATTCAGCCAGGCCCAGTCCTTGGCCGTGTTGGCGGCGTTGACCACCAGCATATACCGCCCCGGCGCGCGCATGTAGACCATAATGTCGTCTATGACGCGCCCTTCGGGGTCCAGCAGGAAGCCGTAGTGGGATTGCCCCGGCCGCAGCCGGTTGACGTCGTTGGTGGTGACCAGGTCCAGGAAGGCGGCGGCGTGGGGTCCGGAGACCTCAAAGATGCCCATGTGGCCCACGTCAAAGAGCCCGGCCGAGCCCCGGACGGCGCGGTGCTCGTCCAGGACGGGGCCGTAGCGCAGGGGCATCTCCCACCCGGCGAAGGGAACGAAGTGCGCGCCCAGTTTCCGGTGGGCCTCGTAGAGGGGCGTCCGCCGCAGGGGCTCCTCCGCAGGCTCCCACTCA
>DAOUBO010000487.1:0-2926 GCA_034432695.1 Anaerolineae bacterium
CCGGCCTCTACACCTTCACCCTTTATGGCGGGCCCTATACCGTCACGGCCGAGGCGCGGCTCCATCAGATGGGTGTGGCGGCGGTGAATCTGGTGACAGATACAGTCCAGAACTTCGCCCTCACCGCTACGACCACCGACGGTATCCTCTGGGGCTACATCACCAGCCTGGAGACGGGCAACCCGGTATCGGGAGCCACCATCCAGGTCAGCCCGGGCCTCACCAGCACCCTCTCCGGCCCCGACGGCTACTACGAGATGCAACTGCCCTCGGGCATCCCCTACACGGTAACCGTCTCAGCGCCCCTCTACAGCACCGTCTCCGAGGGCGGCGTGGCCGTCCCCCAGAGCAACCTTCTGCGGAAGGACTACGCGCTGCCCACCAGCCACCTGGTCCTGACCCCTTCTGAGGGCCTCAGCGCCACGCTGCGCATCGGCAAACAGACCACCCAGACCCTTACCGTGGGCAACACCGGCTCTGATGCGCTGGACTTTGAGATTCGCGAGGCGCGCGGCGCTGTCCTCCCTGGCGGTGGTCCCGACCCCTTCGGCTACACCTACCAGGACAGCCGCAGCGCCGACGGCCCCGTCTATGAATGGATAGACGCCACTGACGGCACGCCGCTGAACCTGACGGACGATGCCGAAGCCAACGTGACCCTGCCCTTCCCCTTCACCTTCTACGGCACCACCTCCACCGCCATCCGGGTGGGCAACAACGGAGCAATTCTTTTCGGGGTTACTTCCGGTGATGTGCCATACAGCAACTCTGACCTGGGCACCACTTCGGTTAATAACCTTATCGCTGCCTTCTGGGACGACATAGACTATCAGACCGGCAACGTCTACTATAAAACGGTCGGCACAGCCCCCAACCGGCGCTTCGTCATAGAGTGGTACAACCGGCCCCACTACAACAACATCGGCAACGCCACCTTTGAACTGATCCTCTACGAGGGCACCAATAACATCAAGTTCCAGTACCAGGACGTAGTCTTCGGGGACAGTCTCTACGACTACGGAGCCAGCGCCACTGTGGGCATCCGCGGAATCGGGAGCAACTACCTCCAGTATTCCTACAACCAGCCGGTCCTCTCCAACGGCCTGGCCATCTGCTTCCAGTATCCCGGCTCGCCCCCCTGCGACCCGGTGGACATCCCCTGGCTCTCGGCGGAGCCGGTGAGCGGCACGGTGGCTCCGGGCGATAGCCTTCCCGTCTCGGTTCGCTTTGATGCGACCTCCATCACCCAGACCGGGGTCTACACGGGCTTCCTGCTCTTCTACACCAACGACCCGGAGGCCCAGCCCTACGCCCGTTACCCGGTCACCCTGACGGTGCTCCCGCCGTTGCGGGTCTACCTGCCGTTGGTGGTGCGGAACCCGTAGCGCGTCCACTCAGGTGACGGTCACCTCCCAGGTGACCGTCACCTCCCTGGAAAAACAGGGCGGCGCACCCCGACGGGGTGCGCCGCTTTGCTTCGGGGATCTCCCCAGGGGATAATAGACGATCAGGGCCGGGCATTCCTGCCTGGCCCTGATCCTGTCGGGGCGCGGGGATTTGGACCCCGGACCTCAGCGTCCCGAACGCTGCGCGCTAACCGGACTGCGCCACGCCCCGACTGCACCTCTAATTATACCGGCTTTCCCCATTTTGGCAAGCGCGGGGTGCCCGGCGGGTGCATTTCCATTTCCTGGCACGGCGCTTTGGGCAACTCATCGGGCAACCTGATACTACCTTCGCAGAGCGGGTTGCCTGAAAACTGAAATGCACCCGTGCCCGGCACGCCCAGAAGGATTAGCGCATGTCCGTCGGCCGGGGGCCAAAAACAACCCGGAAGCCGATGCAGTTGGAGCGATGCCGCCGATGGGCCCGCTCCCGGACGAACGTCCGGGCGTCTTCGGCGAAGAAGTTCCACGCCCCGCCCTTCAGAACGAACTCGTTCTCGTCGTAAGAAGTCGCCGTCCACTCCCAGACGTTCCCGGCGCAGTCCATCACCCCGTAGGGGCTGGCGCCCTCCGGGTAGATCCCCACCGGCGTCGTGCTCCCGATGCCGCTTTCCCGGACATTGGCCCGCCCCGGTTCAAAGGTATCCCCCCAGGGATAAATCCGGCCGTCCTCCCCGCGCGCAGCCCGCTCCCACTCTTCCTCCGTGGGCAGGCGCCCCCCGACCCACGCACAGTAGGCCGCAGCGTCCTCCCAACTGACCAGGACGACGGGATGGTTGGCCTTCCCTTCCGGGTATGTCCGCCGAACCGGGTCCCAGTTGTACGGGCGGGCCCAGTCTTCGTCCACATAGGGCACCGGATGGTGGGGGTTGGCCTGGAGGAAACGGGCATACTGCGCGTTGGTCACCGGGTAGCGGCCAATCTGGAAGGCCATCGTCATTACCGGACGCCGGTCCGGGCCGCAGAGGAAGGTGCCGCCCGGTATCTCCACCCGCTCGTCCAGGTCCCGCGGGTCCCCCAGATAGGCCAGGGCGGTGGCGGCGGAGAGCCGCTCCGCAAACCTGGCGCCGGAGGCGGGGTCCAGCACCCGCGCCAGCGCCTCCACGTACCACTCGGTCAACCCCTGTTCCCGGATCTGCTCCACCGCGGCCCGCAGGCGCGTCGGGTCGTTGCTCAGCAGGTCGGTCCACCGGCGGGCCGGGAGGTCCGGCGGCGGCTCGGTACCTTCGGCGCTGGTGGTCCGCACCAGGAAAATGTACGCGGCGATCTGCTCCCGGCTCAGCGCGGCAAAGGAGGGGCCCACCCGCAGCATCCGGAGCAGGGAGCGGTGGCGAAGGTACTTCTCCATCAGCGTGGTAGTTTCAGAGGAAAGGGGCAGCACAGGCTGCCGAACCTCTGTCCCCTCCCGCGCGGCGGCCTCCAGGTCCTGGATCAGGACCGGGGACTCCTGGAGGTCCCCGGAGAGGGCGGGGGAGCGGGGC
>DAOUBO010000488.1:0-2181 GCA_034432695.1 Anaerolineae bacterium
CCGGGGGGGCGGGGGCCGGCAGGCCGGGGAGCGGGAGGTAGCCGTAGACGCCCAGCAGGTCCTCAGGCTCCCGTCCGACCGGCCGGGCGTAGCGCCGCTCCACCGCCACTTCCTCCGGCCAGCGCGCCTCCAGTGCGCTCAGGATATCCCCGAACTCCTCCTCAGAGAGTTCGGAAAGAACCCCTCGCCGCAGGAGGAACATCAGGTCGTAGCGCTTGAGGGGACAGCCGGGATCGGTCCCCCGCTCGTCCACGACGGCCGCCTCCATCCCGCTCCCCCGGAAGGTCAGCAGGGGGGCCAGGATGCGCTCCTCCTGGTACTGGCGGTAGAGGGCCCACCCCCGGCCTTCGGAGGCCCCCGTCAGCGCCTCGCCCACGCGGGCCAGCGCTTCCCGGATCCGGGGAGCATCGCCGGACATAAAGAGCCGGTCCACGACACGCGCCCGCGCCGCGCAGAACTCCGCCGGAGCGTGCCGCCGAAGGTAGTGGCCGAAGTCCTCCGGCGACGCGTACGCCTCCTCCACCAGCCGGTAGAGGTCGGCGCGGGGGCAGGACCCGCCCTCCGCCAGACGGTCGGCCAGGAAGTTGTAGACGTACTCCGGGACCAGCGCGACCGCCCAGGGGGGTGCACCGGATTCTCCTCCCCCGTGCCGTGCGACCCGCCCCAGCCGCTGGATGAACTGGCTGGACGTGCGGGCCTCAAAGAGCAGGACGTCCTTTGCTCGCTCCCCGACGAAATCTATCCCAACCTCTATGGTGGACGTGCCCACGGTGATCGGCCGGAGCAGCGCTTCCTCCCGCTCCTGTGCGGAACTGAAGCCGTGGCCCTCGCCTGCGGGACGGTCGGGGAAGCGCTCCCGCGGCGCGCCGGCCAGACGGACGGCCCCGGCCACCGAATCCAGGATGGCCACCAGGCGCGCTCCCGGATACCGGCGGAAGAAGTCCTCCACCCCCGGCAGGAACTCCAGCAGTTTCTCTGGCCCCTCCCACGCGCTCAGGTCGGCGGGGAGGAGGGTGAGCCGGAGCGGCTGGGCCACCCGGCGCGTGTCGGGCCCTTCGGGGACGGCCTCCCCCGCCACCACCTCCACCGGCAGGCCCAGCCTCTCCAGCAGCGGCCGGATGGGGGAATCGGGCGTGGCGGAGGAGAAGACAAAGACGCGGCCATATCGGGGCTGGATGGCATGGAGCGTCCCGATGAGGAAGGCCACGTCGGCCACCTGTTTGACGTTGTAGAGGTGGAACTCGTCAAAGATGAAGACCTGGTAGTGGCCCACCAGGGTGAAGAGCCGCTGGCCGATGGACTCCAGGTCCTCCTCCTTCTGCCCGCCGTAGAGGCCGAAGTACATGCAGAACAGGATGTCCGGGTTGGTGAGGACGGTGGCCTCCCAGTGCAGGAGCGTCTCCAGCGCCGGGCCGTGGCGCGGCCGGCCGAGCGCCGCGGCCCAGCGGTCCAGTTCCCGGCTGTCTATCCGGACCAGCCGGTACTCGCTGCGGGGGTCCAGCCACCCTTTCAGCGCGCGCTCCTGATCCCGGATCAGTTCGTTGGTGGGGTAAACGCCGAGGGCGGGAATGCCGCGGAGAATGGGAACGGCGTAGGCGGCCAGCGTCTTGCCGCTCCCGGTGGGCGCGGTCAGAAAGAGGCAGAGGGTCTCCCGGGCGTCCAGGGCCTGCTCCACCCGCTCCCGGACCCGCTGCTGGTACGCGTAGGGCCGCAGGTTGCCCAGCCATGGGCCCTCCGCCAGCCGGTAGGCAACGGGCTCCAGGTGGAGGGTGCGGCCGGTCATCGGGGCTTCCTGCGGCCCCTTTTCGCTTCGGGCGGCCGGGCCAGGAACCGCATGCGCTGGGGAAGAAAGACTGCGTCCTCGGGCCTGAAGCGGGCCTCGTAGCAGGGCTCGTCCTCAAAGCGGGCCCGGGCCAGCAGGCGGGGGGGCCGCCCCGCCGCCACCACGGCGCAGAAGACGGGGTCGGCCTCCAGGTCCCGCCAGTTGAGCATCGCCTCGCAGAGGAAGTCCCGCCGGTGCTCCCGGACCTCCTGTGCCCGCTCCGCCCACAGCCGGGCTTTGGACGGGAACTTCCCCAGCCGCACCCGGACCGCCCGGCCCGACAGAAGGCCGTGGAGGGCCGGCACGTTCGGGAGACGGGCCGGATCGTGGACCAGGAGATAGAAAGCGACGCAGCACCC
>DAOUBO010000489.1:0-7796 GCA_034432695.1 Anaerolineae bacterium
CGGTGTCAAAGCCGACCCCCCGCTCCTCCAGGTAGCGGACCACGCCGTCGGCGGGGGCGAGGCCGAAGGCCGAGCCGCCGGTCAGCAGCACCCCGTGGACCCGCTCCACCAGGTGCATCGGGCGCAGGAGGGCCGTCTCGCGGGTGCCAGGGGCGCCGCCCCGCTGGTCCACCCCGCCCACTGCCCCCTCCTCGCACAGGACGACGGTGCAGCCCGTCAGCCCCACCGGGTCGGTGGCATGACCCACCCGGATGCCGGGCACTGCGGTCAATCCCCAGGTCCCATTTCGTTCTGCCATCTGGCCTCCTCCTGCTATTTCCCCGTATGGATGCGCCCCCGCGCCAGGGAGGCGAAGATGCCCAGGAAGCAGAGGCCCGCGAAGACGACGAAGGCCGCCCGCAGGCTGATCAGGAAGCGGGGGGCCGTCTCCGGCGATACGGTCTGCCCTCCCATCAGCAGGGCAAAGATCAGCATCACGATGCCCATGCTCATTGTCTGACCGATCAGGCGCATCGTGCCCAGGATGGCGGAAGCCAGGCCGTAGTGGGGCCTCTCTACCGAACTCATAATCGCGTTGGAGTTGGGAGAGGAGAAGAGGGCAAAGCCAAACCCCAGCAATGCCAGGGCGAAACTGACGTAGGGGATGGCCGTGGTGCCCTCCAGCCGGAGCAGGAGAAGCAGCCCGGCGGTGGTCAACCCCATCCCGGTGGACGCCACCACGCGCGGCTCAATCCGGTCCGATGCCCATCCGGCCAGCGGGGAGAAGAGGGCCTGGAAGACGGGCTGGATCAGAAGGATCGTCCCCGCGGCCTGCGGACGGATCCCCCGGACGGATTGGAGATAGAGGCTGAGCAGGAAGCCGACGGCCGCAGTTGCGCTGTAGTGGATGAGCGCGGCCAGGTTGGAGAACGTGAAGACAGGATTGTGACCAAAGAGGGTGAGTTCCAGGACCGGGTTGGGGTGCCGACGTTCCAGAAAGAGAAAGCCGCCCAGCCCGGCGACCCCTGCCAGCGTTAATCCGATCCCCAGCGGTGCAGGGAGCCGGGAGAAGCCATACATCAGGGTGGCCAGGCTGATGCCGTAGACCAGGGAGCCGGCGAGGTCAAAGGAGCGGGTGTCCCGTGTCCATTTCTCCTCGCGGAGTTTCCACCAGGCCAGCAAAGCGATGAGAAGGCTCAGTGGGACGGCGACGTAGAAGATGCTCCGCCATCCCCAGTGCTGGGTGAGCAGTCCTCCCAGAAACGGACCCACAGAGAGGCCCGTATAGACCGAGGCGACATTGAGCCCGAGGACACGCCCTCGTTCCTGTGGCGGGAATGTGGCCGTCAGGATAGCGACGCCGGTCCCGAAGATCATCGCCCCGCCGATGCCATGGAAGGCCCGAAAGGCGATCAGCCAGGAGAGGGAGGGGGCCAGGCCAGAGAACAGAGCCCCCAGACCGAAGAGCACCAATCCCCAGACGAAGATGCGTTTTCTACCGGCCATATCGGCCAGTTTGCCGAAGGGGACGAGGAACATAGCCGAGGAGAGGAGGTAGGCGGTGGAAACCCATCCCAGCATCAGGGCAGTGGCGCCGAACTCCTTTCCGATGGTGGGGAGCGCCACGTTCAGGGCCGAGCCCATAAAGGGGGTCAGGAAGGAACTGGCGGTGGTGGTCAACAGGGTGACGCGTCGGACCCGGGTCTGGTCATCCATGGAGTGTTTCTCCCAGGTTGATAGAGCAGAGGGATTATAACACAGAGCAGGGAGAGGGCAAAACTTGCAGGGATGGCGATTTCTGGTATCATCCGTGTGGGGCGGCGGGACCCAACCGCCGCTCCAAAATTCTCCGGCGGTGGGAGGCAAATGTCGTCGCTGAAAGCCCTGATAGAAGCCATGCGGCCCAGGCAGTGGGCGAAAAACGTCTTTGTCTTTGCCCCGCTGGTTTTTGACATTAAACTGTTTCACCCGATCTACCTGGCCCGGACGGTTATCGGATTCCTTTTGCTGTGTCTGCTGTCCGGCGCGGTCTACCTGATCAACGACCTGGCGGATATAGAGAAGGACCGACAACACCCCCGGAAACGGAACCGGCCCCTGGCTTCGGGAAGGCTCTCGCCGCGCCTGGCCGTTGCTGCCGCGGCCGTTCTTGTTCTGCTGGGACTTCCTGCGGGGTTTCTGCTCCACCCCCACTTCGGAGTCATTCTGCTGATCTACCTGCTTTTGCAGATCGCCTACTCGTTCTACCTGAAGAACCTGGTCATCATAGACGTGCTGGCGCTGGCTTCGGGGTTCGTCCTGCGGGTGGCAGCAGGCATTCCACTGGTGGACGCGGAGCGGTTCTCCCCCTGGATTTATACCTGCATGGGGCTCCTGGCCCTGTTCATTGGCTTTGCCAAACGCCGCCACGAACTGACCCTGATGGGGGAGAACGCCAACGCCCATCGGGAGAGCCTGGCGGAGTACAATCTCCCGTTGCTGGACCAGTTGATCACGATCGTCACCGCGGCGACGCTGGTCTCCTACTCGCTGTATACGTTCTCGGCCCCGAACCTTCCCCCGAACCATCTGATGATGTTCACCATCCCCCTTGTCGTTTTCTCCGTTTTCCGTTATCTCTACCTGGTCCACGTGAAGGGGATGGGCGGCGAGCCGGAGGAGATCGTGCTGAGGGACCGTCCCCTTCAGGCCGGGGTGTTGCTATGGGGCCTGGCGGTCGTTCTCGTCCTGTATCTGGGGTGAACGCGGTCTGCGGGAGCGCGGCGGGCAAGGTCATCCTGCTGGGGGAACACGCCGTCGTCTACGGCCGCCCCGCCATTGCGGTCCCCCTCGGCGACCTGCGGGTCACGGTCACGCTGATCCCCCATTCCGCCCCCCTTCAGATTCAGGCCCCAGCGGTGGGCGTGGACGCACGGCTGGAGGATCTTCCGCCGGACCACCCGCTGGCGCGCATTGTCTATCTGACGGTGGAGCGTTTCGGCGTCGCTCCGCCCCGGGCTCTTTTGCGGGTAGAGTCGGAGATCCCGGTCGCGTCGGGGCTGGGGTCGGGGGCTGCGGTGTCCACGGCCATCGTCCGCGCGCTGGCGGCGTGGTATGGGCTTCGTCCGTCGCCGGAGGTGGTCTCGGCGCTGGTCTACGAAGTGGAGCGCATCCACCACGGCACGCCCAGTGGGATAGATAACACCGTGATCGCCTACGAGCAGCCCGTCTATTTCGTCCGGGGGCAACCTCCCCGCCCGCTGGCCGTCGGAGGGGAGTTCCACCTGATGGTCGCCGACAGCGGCGTTCCCAGCCCGACGCGTGAGGTGGTGCTGGACGTCCGTCGCCGATGGGAGGCGGACCGGGAGCGGTACGAGCGGCTCTTTGACCGGGTCGCGGAGCAGGTGGAGGGGGCGTACCAGGCCATCGTGTGGGGGGACGCGACCGAATTGGGCGCCCGGATGAGCGAGAACCACCGGCTCCTTCGGGAAATGGGGGTCTCGGCACCCGTGCTGGACGAACTGGTGGAGGCAGCCCGGCGGGCTGGTGCACTGGGAGCGAAACTCTCCGGCGCCGGGCGTGGCGGCAACGTTGTGGCGCTTGTAGAGGCGGGGGTGGCGGGCCAGGTTACGGAGGCGTTGCAGCGGGCCGGCGCGCGCCGGGTCTGGCGGAGCATCCTGCGCGCACAGGATACCTTTGCCCTGCGCATCCCGCATCATCCTGAATCCCCATGAGCGAACTGGTCTTTCTGAAACTGGGGGGCTCGCTGATCACCGAGAAATCCGAGCCCTATACGTTTCGGTCGGGGGTGGCCCAGCGGCTGGCGGGGGAGATTCGGGCCGCGCTCCTGGCGCGAGGGGATGACCTCTCTCTGCTCATCGGCCACGGTTCCGGTTCCTTCGGCCATTTCGCCGCCCGGCCCTACGGGACCCGTAGCGGCGTGCGGACGCCCCAGCAGTGGCAGGGGTTCGCGCGGGTCGCGGGAGCCGCGGCGCTTCTGAACCGCCTGATCACCGGTCTGCTGGAGGAGGCGGGAGTTCCAGCCATCAGTTTTCAGCCCTCCGCGTCGGCGCGCTGCTGGGATGGCCGCCTGGTTCGGCTGGAGGTAGAGCCCATCCGCCGTGCCCTCCAGCACGGGCTGGTCCCCGTCGTCTACGGCGACGTGGCGGTGGACGACGTCCGGGGCGGGACCATCGTCTCCACGGAGGACCTTTTCCTGTACCTGAGCGGCGTTCTTTCTCCCCAACGCATCCTGCTGGCAACGGATGTGCCGGGGGTGCTGGATGAAACGGGGAGGGTCATTCCGGTGATCACTCCGGAGGGTTTCCCGGCAGTCCGGCCGCTTCTTGGAGACGCCCGCGGGTCCGATGTGACGGGGGGAATGGCGGGCAAGGTGGAGCGGATGGTCGGCCTGGTCCGGGAACGGCCGGGGGTGACCGTGTGGATCTTCTCCGGCCTGGAGGAGGGGGCGGTCTTTCGGGCCCTGACGGACCCGGAGACTGCTCTGGGGACCTGCATTCGGGTGTAGCGCAAGCCACAAATCCCTTTTTCTGCCTCCTTCGGGGCGGCGGTGAGATTGCCTGGACTTTGGACAAACCACCGGGACGTAAGCCGAGATTCATTTCGGCCTACGGGCCACCCATATATATGGGCATCGGCAAATGGATAAAGCCCACATATGTAGCACAGGTAAGGCGCTCTTCCTGACCCTTTCAGTTTGTCCAAAGTTCAGGAGATTGCTCCGACGGGGCAAAAGAATACGTTGCTTCACTGCAAAAACTCACCGCAGAGGCGCCGAGAGCGCAGAGTTCTACAATCTAATCTCTGCGCCCTCTGCGTCTTGGCGGTAAAAACAGCCTTTTTGCAGTGGACTCATACGTTGCTTTTCTGCAGGTCGGATGGCCGATCTGGCTGCCGGACACTTTGCCCGACCTCCGGGGAACTGAAGCCTTACAAATGCAGGTTTTTGGGCGGGGATAGGCCCCCGGCCCTTTTCCCCTCTGGTATAGGAGTAGGGCAACTGCGAACAGTTGCCCCATACCATTGCCAGGGGGCAGGAAGGCATCGGCGCTAACGGAAGGGCAGCGCGGAGGGGCTGGCTGCCCTGGGTGCCGACTCTCGGCCCTTCAGCCCGCGGAGTAGCGGGGGAAGAGCGACACCGCACGGCGAGCAGCCAGCCTGTAGACACAGGCCCGGCGGCCATGGCTTGACAGAAATCCGTTCCGGGATACAATCAAATCTGGCAAAAGTGCTGGAAAGCGAGGAGAGGAGGATGCGGCCGATAGACCTGCGCAGCGACACGGTGACCCATCCCACCCCCGCGATGCGGGAGGCGATGTACCGGGCAGAGGTAGGGGATGACGTCTTTGGGGAGGACCCCACGGTCCGGCGGCTGGAAGAAATGGCCGCGGAGCGGATGGGAAAGGAAGCCGCCCTTTTTGTCGCCAGCGGAACGATGGGGAACCTGGTGGCTCTGCTCACCCATTGCGGCCGGGGGGACGAGGTCATCCTGGGCGACCAGAGCCACACGTTTCTCTTTGAGCAGGGAGGGATGGCTGCCCTGGGCGGCATCACCCCGCGCCCTATCCCCAATCAGCCCGACGGCACCCTGCGCCTGGAGGATATCCGGGGCGCTATTCGGAGCGAGAACGTCCACTACCCGCGCACCCGCCTCGTCTGCCTGGAGAACACCCACAATATGTGCAACGGAGCCCCGCTGACGCCGGAGTATACCGCCTCGGTTGCCCGGCTGGCCCGGGAGCACGGCCTGAGAGTCCATCTGGACGGCGCTCGCATTTTCAACGCGGCGGCCGCCCTGGGCTGCGATGTACGGGACCTGGTGCGGGACGTGGACTCCGTGATGTTTTGCCTCTCCAAGGGCCTCTGCGCGCCGGTGGGCTCCGTGGTCTGCGGAAGCGCCGACTTTATCTACGAGGCCCGCAGGGCCCGGAAGGTGGTCGGCGGGGGAATGCGGCAGGCGGGGGTCCTGGCCGCGGCAGGCATCGTCGCCCTGGAGCAGATGACGGAACGGCTGGGGGAGGACCACGCACGCGCCCGACGGTTGGCGGAGGGGCTGGCCCAGATTCCCGGCGTCCAGGTCGGCCCCGTCTACACCAACATTTTCTACTTCTGGCTGAGCGATCCTCTCCGGAAGACCACCGAACAGGTCGTGTACGAACTCCGGGAGCGGGGGGTTCTCGTCCTGGGGCGAGAAGACGGCCGATTCCGCGTCGTCACCCACTACTGGATCACCGACGAGGACGTGGAGACTGCCCTTCGGGTTTTCCGGGAGGTCCTGACTGCGCAGGATAGGTGAGGAGGACACCGTGCGGATGCGGCGCTCCGGTAGAGGCAAGGGCTGGCTGGTCGTCATCGCAGGCATTCTTCTGGCCCTGCTCTTCTGGCAGTGGATGCGCTTCCGGTCCTCCCTGCGGGTTCTCCCGGCCGGGCTGACCATCGCCGACGCAACGGTGGAGGGGATGACAGTAGAGGAGGTGCTGGCGGCGCTGGAAGGGGCATATGCCCAGCCTGTGCAACTTTCCTACCAGGGGGAGCCCATCCTCCTGGCCCCTGAGACGGTGGAGTTCCGGCTGGACCGGGAAGCCACGCGCGCGGCGATAGAGGGGGCCGTGGCCAACCGCAACAGCGTGCAGGGGTTCCTGAACTATCTCTTTCGCCGTCCGTCGCCGCCCGTCGCCGTTACGCCCGCCGTGGAGTACTCCCGGGAGCGGCTGGATCGGTTTCTGGAGCGTGTCGCCCAGCAGTACGACCGCCCACCCCGCGAGCCGGTTCCCCTCCCCGAGACGCTGACCTTTCGCCCCGGTCAGCCGGGCTACGAACTGGATCGGGAGGCCTCCCGGGCCCGGGTGGAGGCGGCCCTGCTTTCCCTTTTCCACCGTCAGGCCGACCTGGTCGTTCACACCAGTGAGGCCCCCCCGTTGCAGATGCGCCATCTTAAAGAGATGCTGGATGCCCTCCTGGCGGATTTTGACGGCATCCCCAGCGTTTTTGTCAAGGACCTGCAGACGGGGGAGGAACTGGAGATTAACCCGGACGTGGCTTATGCCGGGCTCAGCGTGCTGAAGATCGCCATTATGGTGGAGACGTATCGGGCCCTGGACGGCCCGCCGAGCGTGGAGCAGATGAAACTTCTCACCGAGACGATGACGCTGAGCGGGAATTTCACTGCCAATTTGCTGCTTCAGGACCCCATCGGCCACGGGGATATGTACCAGGGAGTGGAGAACCTGACGGCCTCTATGCGGTATCTGGGGCTGGTGAACACCTTCATGGCCGCACCCTACGACGAGGTCGGTCCGGTCCCTGCCATCGTCACGCCGGCCAACTCCCGGACCGATCTGAACACCAATCCGGACCCGTATATGCAGACGACGGCGCGGGATATCGGGCTCCTCCTGGAGATGATTTACCAGTGCAGCCGGGGGGGCGGCGCCCTGATGGTCGCCTATCCGGGGGCCTTTACCCCGCAGGAGTGCCAGGAGATGCTGGAGATGATGGCGGGGGACAGGACGGGGAGCCTGATAGAGGCGGGGCTTCCGCCGGATATGCCTTTCGCCCGCAAGCATGGGTGGGCAGGCGATACCCACGCCGACGCAGCCATTGTCTTCAGTCCGGGGGGCGATTTTGTGCTGGTGGTCTTTCTCTACCGCCCCGGCTGGCTGGAATGGGATGTCTCCAATCCCCTCATCGCTCGGCTCGCGACGGCGACGTACAATTACTTCAACCCGGAATCGCCGGTGCAACGTCCATAGCCGAGCGTGAGCGTTTATCCGTGTAGGTGGCCAAACGGGGCGCCGCCACCCTGCTCGCCCCTGTGC
>DAOUBO010000490.1:0-1657 GCA_034432695.1 Anaerolineae bacterium
GGCGAAGCCGCCTGCCGCAAAATCCCTCATTTTCCCCATTCTGCCGATGGAAAATAGGCCTCCCTGGGCTTTTGCGCGCCGGGGGCCGGCCTTTGCGCAAGATGAATCCCAGGAGGGTCGGCAAAGACCAACTGAGGGCTTCTGTAGGGGCGACCAGTGGGTCGCCCTTATGGGGGGGCGACGGCGGGTCGCCCCTACGGTTCCCTAAATCTGTGCCTATGGTGGAAGGTGGGGGGGCAAAAACCGCCATTAGCAGGACTCTCTATGTTTGTGTACCGTTCTGGAAAATCGGCAGGTTGTCCTCTTGAAGGGCGGAATGTCGGCAGTAATCGCACAGATGGGATTTTTGTGGGCCTGGCGCTCTTTAGGATGCATTTCCGTTTTCATGCCAGGGCACGCCGGACTTGTTGCAGCAAGGGGAATCAGGTATACTATAAGCGCCGATCCTCTGGGATTGCCGACCTGTTGCGCAAGCGCAAGTAGGGGCGACCTGCTGGTCGCCCACTCCAGCAGGGCGGGCGACTTGCTCCAGCGGAGTTTCTACGATGGCCGAGCCCGGTGAACCGTTGACCGAACGGGAACTGGAAATCCTGCAGTACCTGGCGACGGGGGCCTCCAACAAGGAAATTGCCTACCAGTTGCACATCAGCACCAATACCGTCAAAGTCCACCTGCGCAACATCTTCACCAAACTGGGGGCAGCATCCCGCACCGAGGCCACGATGATCGCCGTCCGCGAGGGGTGGGTAACCGTTCCGGAAGCCCATCGGACCGAGGAAAGGCCCCGCGCGGCAGAGGCCGTGGCGGCGCCGGAGGAGCTGGTAGAGGCTCCAGTACAGCCACCCCTTCCGTGGCACCGTCGCGTCGCGCTGATCGCGGCCCTTCTGCTCGCCGCGGGAGCCGCCCTTCTGGGCTGGCCCCGCCCATCCCTCCCCGTGGAAGAAGCGGCCGGCCCGCTTCCCCTCCGTTCCGGGGCCTCATCCGTCCGGGCGTTTCTCCCTGAGAGGGCTCCCCGCTGGGCCGAACGGGCCCAGATGCCCACCCGGCGAGCCTGGCTGGCGACGGCGGTCGTGGACCGCCAACTCATCGCCATCGGTGGGGAGACTCCCGAGGGCGTAACGGGCATCGTGGAACTCTATCGTCCGGATTCCGACGCCTGGACGCGCGGGGCCTCCAAACCCACCCCGGTCGCCTACATCCAGGCGGGCGTGCTGGACAAAGGGGTTTTTGTCCCCGGCGGATGCACCGAGGGGCAGGTGGCCGTGAACCAGGTAGAAGTGTACTCCCCGGAGACGGACTCCTGGGACATCGCCCCTTCTCTGCCCTACCCCCGCTGCGGGTACGCCCTTACTGTCTATGAGGGCCGCCTCTACCTCTTCGGGGGTACTGATGGACGTGCCTACGCGGCTACGACCCTCGTCTACGACCCCGCGACGGGCCGGTGGGACGAACGGGCGCCCATGCCGGATGCCTCAGCCCTCCCGGCGGCCGCTGTGCTGGACGATCAGATCTACGTGGTGGGAGGGTACCGGGAAGGCCGGGAGCAACCGGTGTGCCGGGTCTATGACCCCGCGCGGGACGCCTGGAGCGCGTGTCCTCCCCTGACTCTGGGGCGGGGGGGACTGGGCCTCGCGGCGGTCGGCAGCCGCGGCTGCGC
>DAOUBO010000491.1:0-6321 GCA_034432695.1 Anaerolineae bacterium
GGCGAAGCCGCCGCTGCGACAACCCCCACATCCCTCGGGGACCTGGCCCGTTTTACCGGAACGGCGGCGAGTAGAGCAATCCGCCCCGGGTCCACAGATCGTTCAGGCCCCGAGGCGTCAGCCCCAGAGGAGTGAGATTGCGATCGTAAATCTCCCCGTAGTTGCCGACGTGCCGGATAATGCGGACAACGAAATCGTTGGAAAGCCCCAGTTGCTGACCCAGGTCCCCCTCCAGGCCGAGGAAACGACGAATCTCGGGGTTTTCTGAGGCCAGGAATTGGTCTACATTCTGGGAGGTGATGCCGAACTCCTCGGCCTGAATGGTGGCGAAGACGGCCCATTTCACGACGTCAAACCAGCGGGGGCTGCCATGTGGGACGACCGGGCCCAGCGGTTCTTTGGAAAGGACGGCGTCCAGAATGATGTGGTCATCCGGGTTCTTAAAGACCGAACGTCGCGCGGCCAGCTGGGAGCGATCGCTGGTCACCGCATCGCAGCGCCCCTCCTCATAGGCGGTATAGGTGGCGTCTATCTCCTCAAAGACCAGCGGCGTGAAGGGAATGTTGCGGGCCCGCATCTGGTCGGCCAGATTGAGTTCGGTCGTGGTACCGGATTGCACGCAGATGGTTGCCCCCTTCAGGTCCTCCAGTTTGGTCACCCCGCTGGCCTTGCGGACCATCATCCCCTGGCCGTCGTAGAAAATGGTCGGTGCGAAGTCGCCCCACGTGGCATCCCGGCTGCTGGTCCAGGTCGTGTTGCGGATGAGAACGTCAATTTCGCCCGTCTGGAGCGCAACCGACCGCTCCGCCGCGCTGAGCGGACGGAATTCTACAGCGTTGGGATCGTTGAAGAGCGCGGCGGCCAGCACCCGGCAGTAGTCCGCGTCAAAACCGGTGAATTGCCCGGTCGTTTTATCCAGGTAACTGAAACCCGGAAGACCGCCGTTCACCCCACAGATCATCTTGCCCCGCTGCAGAATCGCGTCCAGTAACTCTTTCTGGGCCTGAGCGGGCTGGGCGGCCGATGGGGTCTGGGGAGCAGGGCGCTGGCAGGACGCAAGAAGCAGAATGAGAAGGCCAATCACACAGAGGATCATCTATATTGTGCGGCGCATGTCCCCCCCTTTGTCTTCTGCGGGAATGACGATACTACGAGGTGGCAATCAGCGTGGGCCGATACGACCGAAGAACTCCTCCCTGTTCTCACCCCCTTTCGGGTCAACGGTTTTATGATATGATACAGGAAATTCGGAAAGTGTCAAGGGTGTCCCTCCCCTGCCAGGAGCGTTCGCCCGCCGAGCGCGTGACTTTCCGGCCAGCCGGGTGTTTTTGTTTACGAATCACCTTCCCGGGAGGGTCGGATGTCACGAAAAGTCGTCGTCACCGGACTGGGAGCCGTCACGCCGCTGGGCAACGATGTGCCCACGTTCTGGGAGAACCTGCTGGCGGGCCGGAGCGGGGTTGGTCCCATCACCCAGTTTGACGCCTCCGGCATGGAGGTCCGCATCGCTGCCGAGGTCAGGGACTTTGACCCGGTGGCCCTCTTCGGGCGGCGGGAGGCCCGCCGCCACGACCGCTTCGCTCTCTTCGCGCTGGAGGCGGCCCGCCAGGCCATCGCCGATGCCGGGCTCCAGTTGGACCGGGAAGATCGGGACGCGGTCGGCGTCCTCATCGGTACGGGCATCGGGGGAGCGCTCACGTTTCTGGAGAACTACGACGTCCTCCGGGACGCCGGGCCCCGGCGGGTGAGCCCCTTTATGATCCCGATGATGATGCCCAACGCGGCCTCGGCGGTCATCGCCATCACCTACGGCCTGCGGGGCCCGAACATCGCCCTCGCTTCGGCCTGCGCCACCGGCTCCCACGCGGTCGGCGAGGCGGCGGAGATGATCCGCCGGGGCGACGCGGAGGTGATGATCTGCGGGGGCAGCGAAGCCGTCATCCACCCCCTGGCCGTCAGCGGTTTTGCCAACATGGGCGCGCTCTCCGGCCGCAACGACGAGCCTCAGCGGGCCTCCCGTCCCTTTGACGCCCACCGGGACGGTTTCGTGCTGGGGGAGGGCGCGGGGGTGCTGATCCTGGAATCCCTGGAGCACGCCCGGGCCCGGGGCGCGCGGGTCTACTGCGAACTGGCCGGCTACGGCGCCTCCTGCGATGCCTTCCACATCGCCGCGCCAGATGAGGCTGGAGAGGGGGCCGCGCTGGCCATGCGGCGCGCGCTGGCCGATGCCGGACTCCCCCCGGAGGCCGTGGACTACATCAACGCCCACGGCACCAGCACCCCCCTCAACGACCGGATTGAGACCCGGGCCATCCGCGCCGTCTTCGGCCCCCACGCCGACCGCCTGGCGGTCAGTTCTACCAAGTCCATGATCGGCCACCTGATGGGCGCAGCCGGGGCGGTGGAGGCGATCGTCTGCGTAAAGAGCCTGGAGACGGGGTGGGTCCATCCCACCATCAACTACGAGACCCCCGACCCCGAATGCGACCTGGACTACGTCCCCAATCAGGCCCGACGCCTGGAGCCCCGGGTGGCCCTCTCCAACTCCTTCGGCTTCGGCGGGCACAACGGCTGTCTGATCTTCGTGGCGCAGGAGGAATAAGCCACTACGAGCGCGGACGCCACTCCGCCTCGCTTCCGTTCGTAGTCAGGCACGAAACGCAGTGGAGTGCCGTCCGTTCGTTTTTCGTTCGTAGCAAGGCACGAAACGCAGTGGAGTGCCGTCGTTCGTAGTCAGGCACAGCGGACGCCACTCCGCTTCGCTTCGTGGCTCACTACGAGCCGTTCGTAGTAAGGCACGAAACGCAGTGGAGTGCCCGTTCGTAGTCAGGCACAGCGGACGCCACTCCGCTTCGCCTCGGTGCGAGCGCCTTCGGCCACGCCGCGAGCGGCTCGCCGCGTGGCGGCGCGTGGCGCTTCGTGGCTCACTACCGTTCGTAGTAAGGCACGAAACGCAGTGGAGTGCCGTCCGTTCATTTTTCGTTCGTAGTAAGGCACGAAACGCAGTGGAGTGCTATTTTTCCAGGAGGAACGATGCCACGCGCCCACATCGTCGGCTGGGGCAAATACACCCCCCAGCGGGTCCTGACCAACGACGACCTCTCCCGAATGGTGGACACTTCGGACGAGTGGATCGTGACCCGAACCGGCATTCGGGAGCGGCGCATCGCCGGGGAGAACGAGACGACCGCGACGATGGCCGTCCAGGCCGCCCGGCGGGCGCTGGAGGGGGCCGGGATCGGGCCGGAGAGGGTAGACCTCATCATTGTCGCCACGGCGACGCCGGACTACCTCTTCCCCTCCACAGCCTGCCTGGTGCAGGACGCGCTGGGGGCCGGCCGCGCGGCCGCCTTTGACCTGGCCGCCGGCTGCAGTGGCTTCGTCTATGCGCTGGGCGTCGCCGCCGCGATGGTGGAATCCGGCGCGGTGCAGACCGCGCTGGTCATCGGCGCGGAGACCCTTTCCCGCATCACCGACTGGACCGACCGCAACACCTGCGTCCTCTTCGGCGACGGCGCCGGCGCGGTCGTCCTGCGGGCCGGCCCCGACGACGGCGGCGTCCTGGCCACCGTCCTGGGCGCCGACGGCTCCGGGAAGGACCTGCTGATGCTCCCTGCCGGGGGAAGCCGACACCCCGCCTCCCACCGCACCGTCGCGGAGCGGATGCACTTCATCAAGATGCAGGGGCGGGACGTCTTCCGCTTTGCCGTCCGGGTGGTTCCGACTGCCACCCGTCAGGCGCTGGAGAAGGCCGGCCTCACGCTGGACGACGTGGCCCTCTTCATCCCCCACCAGGCCAACGGGCGCATCATAGAGAGCGCGGTCCGGGACCTGAAACTCCCGCCGGAGAAGGTCTACAACAACCTGGAGCGGTACGGAAACACGTCGGCGGCATCCATCCCCATCGCCCTCTGCGAGGCAGTGGAGGAGGGACGGCTGAAGCCGGGAGACGTGGTGGTCTGCGTGGGGTTCGGGGCCGGCCTCACCTGGGGCGCGACGGTCCTCCGCTGGACGTACCCGCAGCCGGCGCCGGTATCCGCCTGGCGGCGGTTCCTGCGGCGGCTCCGCTACGCCCTGGCCGCGCTCCGCTCCGGACTCCGGCGGCTCTGGTGGGGGGTGTTTTTGAGGGTGGAACGCAGATAAACGCAGAAGTCTCTCCATCACGAAGGACACGAAGGACGGGCTGGTTCATTTTTCACCCCGGGAATGGGTGGTACTTTTTCCTGGCGATCTGGCTACCGGACACTTTACCTGACTCCTGAATGCCGGGGGTAGCGCAAGATTTATCTTGCCCCGTAACTGCCTACCTTCCCATCGACGGGCACATTTTGGCCCCCTCACCCCCCCTTGCCCTCCTTCTCCCCCGAAACGAGGGAGAAGGTAGGTCGGATTGGCAATCCGACCTACCTCTCTCCTGGCCGAAGGCCAGGAGAGGGGAGGGGGCTGGGGGGAGGGGTGAGGTAGGTAGTTACCTTGCCCCGGAAGACACAAAGTTACTCCTCGTCTGCGTTTGCCGGAGGAAATATGCGCGCCGACCTGCAACGACTGGAGGAAATGGAGGCCACGGCCCGCGCGGGCGGCGGGCCGGAGCGCGTTCAGAAACAGCACGCCCAGGGCAAGATGACCGCGCGGGAGCGGGTGGAGGCCCTTCTGGACCCCGGGTCCTTTGTGGAACTGGACGCGTTCGTCACCCACCGGGCGACGGAGTTCGGCCTGGACCGGGAACGCCCGCTGGGAGACGGCGTCGTCACCGGCTGGGGGGAGATAGATGGCCGGAAGGTCTACGTCTTCGCCCAGGACTTCACCGTGCTGGGCGGCTCTGTCGGCGAGGCCCACGGGCGGAAAATCTGCAAGGTGCTGGACCTGGCGCTGGAGAACGGCGCGCCGGTGATCGGCCTCAACGATTCTGGCGGCGCGCGCATCCAGGAGGGGGTGGACGCGCTGGCCGCCTACGGCGAGATCTTCTATCGCAACGTCCTGGCCTCCGGCGTCGTCCCCCAGATCTCGGTCATTATGGGCCCCTGCGCGGGCGGCGCTGTCTACTCCCCCGCCCTGACCGACTTCGTCGTGATGGTGGAGGGGACAGCACGGATGTTCATCACCGGGCCGGACGTCATCCGGGCGGTCACCCGCGAGGAGGTCACGGCGGAGGAACTGGGCGGCGCGCGCGTCCATCACACCACCAGCGGCGTGGCCCACTTCGTCGCGCCGGACGACGCGACCGCGCTGGCCCTGGTCCGCCGTCTCCTCTCCTACCTGCCGTCCAACAACGCCGAGGACCCGCCCTTCGTCCCGCCCACCGACCCGCCCGACCGGGCCGACGAGGAACTGGACACGCTGGTGCCGGAAGACCCCGCCGAGCCCTACGATATGTACGAGGTCATCCGGCGCGTGGTGGACGACGGGGAGTTTCTGGAGGTCCAGGCGGGGTTTGCCCGGAACCTCATCGTCGGCTTTGCCCGGCTGGGAGGGCACCCCGTCGGCATCGTCGCCCAGCAGCCGGCGGTCCTGGCGGGAGTCCTGGATATAGACGCCGCGGACAAAGGCGCGCGGTTCATCCGGTTCTGCGACGCCTTCAACATCCCCCTGGTCACTTTTGCCGACACGCCTGGCTTCCTGCCGGGCGTCGCCCAGGAGCATGGGGGGATCATCCGCCACGGGGCAAAGATGATCTACGCCTACGCCGAGGCGACGGTCCCCAAACTCTCCGTCATCACCCGCAAGGCCTACGGCGGCGCGTACATCGTGATGAGTTCCAGATCGCTGCGGGGCGACCTCTGCCTGGCATGGCCCACGGCGGAGATCGCGGTGATGGGGCCGGAGGGGGCGGTGAACGTTGTCTTCCGGAAGGAACTGGCGGAGGCGGGGGACCCGGCGGCGGAGCGAGAGCGGCTGGTGCGGGAGTACCGGGAGCGGTTCGCCAACCCCTACGTCGCCGCGGGGCGGGGGTATCTGGACGGGGTGATTCGCCCTTCCCGGACCCGCTACCTGCTCATCCGGGGGCTGGAGATGCTGCGGGATAAACGGGTCCGGCGGCCGGCGCGGAAGCACGGGAATATCCCGTTGTGAGGGAATTATCTACTGGTATGTCAACCGCAATTTTGTGGGTCTACTTGCCCTGCATGTGGGCAGTTCTGATCCCCAAAATATAAACTTGACGGGCCAGTAGGTCGGATTGTCAATCCGACTTACACTCGCAGGAAGTAGGTCGGATTGCCAATCCGACTTACACCCGCAGGAAGTGGGTCGGATCGCCAATCCGACTTACACCCGCAGGAAGTGGGTCGGATCGCCAATCCGACTTACACCCGCGGGAAGTAG
>DAOUBO010000492.1:0-2256 GCA_034432695.1 Anaerolineae bacterium
CCGTCGGAACGCTTCCTGTTCATAGGGCTCCGGCCGGAGGATGAACACATCCACCTTCACCATCGTCTCCAGATGGATCAGATTGAACGAGGAACGACGGCGAAGGGCCTCGTGCATTGCCTCCGGGCTGAGGTAATACTGGTCCTGCAGGAGATCTACCAGCGGCTGGATATGCTCTGGCCGCAGGTCGGCCACCAGGTCTATATCCATCGTCGTCCGGGGCACGCCGTACACGGAACTGGCCACAGAGCCTCCGATCTGGTATGCGACTCCCAGTTTTTCCAGCGCCTCCACCACGGGGGTCAGGGCTTTCAGGACGTCCGACATGCCCCCTCCCTCCGGGCCAGGTACCGGCGCACCTCCTCCGCCAGGTCCTTCCCGTACCAGAGGGCCACGAAGGCCAGATTGACCTCGGTGTCGCTGGCCTCCGGCATCCGGCGCCGGAGGGCCCGCCGGGCCATTTCCATCGCGGTCCGGCTCAGAGAGCGGGTCAGATGGAAGCGCTGGGCAGGAGTCGCCCGCCGCAGCAACTCTATCTGGGCCCTTTCGGCCTCCGGTGTCGTGTCCGGGCTCCGGGCCAGTCCGATCGGCATCCGATTACTCCCGCACACTCAGGTACGTCACCAGGCGCTCCACCTTCCCGGTCTCGGCGATGCGAAGCAGGTCCCGGTAGACGGATTCTATCTCCGACGGCTTAATGTCCCGACCACCCAGGCCGAAAATGTAGTCGGCAACCGGGATGCGGACGCCGTGGATGGCCAGCGCCGCCGCCAGTTCCAGGAAGAGGGGGCCGGCGTTGTTCATGGCGCCGAAAGCGATGGAGCGGTCCATCACCGCCACCGCCTTCAGGTGACGCAGGGCGTTGGCCAGTTCCTCCGCCGGGAAGGGCCGGAAGACGCGTGGCTTCAGCAGGCCCACCTTCAGCCCATGCTCGCGAAGTTTGTCCACCACCACTTTCGCCGTCCCGGCGGTGGAGTTGGTGACGACGACAGCGACTTCGGCGTCGTCCAGCCGGTAGGTCTCAAAGAGGCCGTAGTTGCGGTTGAACCTCCGGTTGAACTCGTCGGCGATCTCCAGGATGATGGACTTGGAGTTGGCGATGGCCTCCGCCTGCTGGCGTTTGCTCTCGTAGTAGTAGTCGTAGAAGTGGAGCGCGCCAAAGGTCTTGGGATGATCCACGTCTAAGATGGACCACCTGGGCCGGTAGGTGCCGATGAAGTCCTGGACATCGGCGTCGTCGTAGACTTCCACCCGCTCCATCGCGTGGCTGGTGATGAACCCGTCCTGGCAGACCACCACGGGCAGCAGGACGTCGGGGTGTTCGGCGATGCGGACGGCCTGGATGATGTTGTCGTAGGCCTCCTGGTTGTTTTCGGAGAAGAGGATGATCCAGCCGCTATCCCGCATCCCCATCACGTCGGAGTGGTCGCAGTGGATGTTGATGGGGCCGGAGAGGGCCCGGTTGACCAGGCTCATCACAATGGGGCAGCGGTAGGAGGCCGCGATGTAGACGACTTCCCACATCAGCGCGAGCCCCTGGGAAGAGGTCGCGGTCATCACCCGCGCGCCGGCCAGAGACGCGCCGACGCAGGCGCTCATAGCCGAGTGTTCGCTCTCCACACAGATGAACTCCGTCGTTACCTCTCCGTTCGCCACGTACTCGGCGAAGAATTCCACCGTCTCCGTCTGGGGGGTGATGGGATAGGCCGCGACCACGTCGGGGTTGATCTGGCGCATCGCCATAGCGACGGCCTGATCTCCGGTAAGGGCTTCGTATCGGCTCATATTTTCCTCCATTCTGCAGGATGAATCCTGCGCTACTCTGCCTTGCCTTCCTCCACCATGCGGATGCACAGGCGGGGGTCGTCCCGGCTCAGTTTTTCTCCCGCCTGCCGGACCACTTTGGCGTTGACCGGGCACACCGAGGCACAGATGCCGCAGCCCTTGCAGTGGTCCAGGTCAAAGCCGACCATTTTCTCGTTCTCGGCATCCACCAGGATGCTGGAATCGGGGCAGAAGAGCCAGCACTGGAAGCAGTGGATGCACGGGGCCTGGCCGAAGACGGGCCGGAAGGCCCGCCAGCCGCCGGTTTTGTACTCCACCGCGTTCCCGGCTTCCAGGATCATGCCGCCGATGGGAATCTCGCGCCAACCCTTCAACTGTGTCATTTCGGATACTCCTGTCGCGTGATACGTAAGATTGGATGCAAGATGCGTAGGGACGAAGGTTAGCCTTCCCGCTCTGCAGGTAGGTCGG
>DAOUBO010000493.1:0-1627 GCA_034432695.1 Anaerolineae bacterium
ATAATCGGTAAGCCGAAATTTTATTTCGGCCTCCAGGCTACCCGGACGGCACTCTGCTATCGCTTTGTGCCGGACTACGAACCTGGAATAAATCCTTCGTGCCCTTCGTGCTCTTCGTGTCCTTCGTGGTAGGTCATGACCTCAACGGGCCGAATGGCGAATTCCCCGGAATATGGTATAATCCCATCAGTCCGGAGAAGTGGGGGTGTCCTTATGGCTATCACGGTGGAAGATGTCCAGGTCCTGATAGAGGTGCTGGAGACCCGGCCCGAGTGGCGGGATCGCTTTCGCCTCCTGGTGGTGGACGAAGTCCTGCAGGAGGTCTGGAACACCCTGCGCCGGGTCACAGAAAGCCTCGGGGAACTGGCCGAGGCCCAGCAGCGGGCCGAGGAGCGGCTCAGTCGCCTGGAGGCCGTCGTCGGGGAACTGGCCGAGGCGCAGCGGCGCACTGAGGAGCGGGTGAACGCGCTGGCCGAGGCCCAGCAGCGGGCCGAGGAGCGGCTCAGTCGCCTGGAGGCCGGCGTCGCGGAACTGGCGGAGCCGCAGCGGCGGACCGAGGAGCAGCTCAGCCGCCTGGAAACGGCGATGCAGACCCTCATTGAACAGGTGGACAGGCTGGTCGGCTGGCAGCAGGGGACGGCGGGCCGCCTGGAAGGGGAACATTATGAGCGGCTGCTGGTCAAACGGGCTCCGACTCTCTTCAACCGGGGCACTGGCGGCGCGACCGACAACCCCTTGGTGCAGCAGTGGCTTACGGAAAAACTGGACCACTTGCTGGCGGACCTGACGGACGAAGAGAATCCGTTCCTGGCCGATCTCATCTGGCGGAAAGGCGATCAGGTCCTGGTCGTGGAGGCCTCCATCCACGTGGACCGACGGGACGTCCAGCGGGCAGCCCAGCGAGCGGAAGTTCTGCGGCGGGCTGGCCTGCAGGCCCGGGGGATGGTGGTGGGAGAGGCGTGGTTCGGGCCCAGCGTGCGAGAGCAGGCCCAGGCTCTTGGCATAGAATGGAAGGTGGGCGACGATTACTCCGAGGGCTGGATCGCCTTTCGTCGCCTGAAGGAGACCGGTGAGGAGTCATCCCGGTGAGAGACTTCCGCCAGAGATCTGGGCCGCCGCAGCCCGAACTGCGGTCCTCCTGGACGACCTGGCCCGGCTGGGCGAGTTGCTTTCACGTCCACACCCCCTGCCAGCCGCGGTGGTCAAGGGCGCCGCGCTGGCTTTTACCCTCTACCCCGATCCCGCCCTGCGTCCCCTGAGCGACATAGACATCCTGGTACGGAAGGAGGACATCCCGGAGGCACTGGCCCGCTTGCGGGCTGCAGGGTACCGGGAACAGACGCCGGAGATGGCCCCCGGCCTCACCCGGGTCCTGGGCCATCACTTTCACCTCGCCGGGGGGAGAGAAGCATCCTTCCACCTGGAAGTGCACTGGACCCTCGCCCTGAGTGACCACGACCGCCGGGCCCCGGACATGGCCTGGTTTTGGGCCCATACCGAGCCGCTGCGGTTGCCGTTTCCGACCCCATTTCTCACCCTGGACCCGACGGCCCATCTGTTGTACGTGGCCGCCCACGCGATGCTCCATCACGGGGAAGCGCGGGCCCATCCCAGGTGGGTGTACGAC
>DAOUBO010000494.1:0-11745 GCA_034432695.1 Anaerolineae bacterium
GCTCCCCCAGATAGGCCTTCCGGACCCGTTCGTCCTGCATCAGTTCCTGCGCCGGGCCGGAGAGGACGACCCGGCCGGTCTCCAGAACGTAGGCCCGATGGGCGATCTTCAGCGCCGCGCGCGCGTTCTGCTCCACCAGCAGGATGGTCGTTCCCCCCGCGTTGATCTCCCGAATGGTCTCAAAGATGGCCCGGACCAGCATCGGGGCCAGGCCCAGCGAAGGCTCGTCCAGCAAGAGCAGGCGCGGCCGGGCCATCAGCGCCCGTCCGATGGTCAGCATCTGCTGCTCCCCGCCGGAGAGGGTCCCCCCCAACTGGTTCTTCCGCTCCGCGAGGCGGGGGAAGAGCGCGAAAACCCGCTCCAGGTTCTCCTGAATCATCCGCTCGTCCCGCACCGTGTAGGCCCCCATCATCAGGTTCTCCATCACTGTGAGGGTGGTGAAGATGCGCCGCCCCTCCGGGACGTGGGAGACACCCATCTGGACGATCTGGTGGGCCGGGACGTTGTTCAGGAGATGGCCGTTGAACTCAATCCGGCCCTCGCGCGGACGAACCAGGCCGGAGATGGCCCGCAGGGTTGTGCTCTTGCCCGCTCCGTTAGCCCCGATCAGGGTGACGATTTCCCCCTCTTCCACTTCCAGGTTGATCCCCTTCAGGGCGTGGACGTGGCCGTAGAAGGTATGCAGGTTCTCTATTTTCAGGAGCGGCATCCTCACACCTCCTCCTCGCCCAGGTAGGCCTGGACAACCCGCGGGTTGCGCTGGACCTCCTCCGGCGTCCCCTCGGCGATCTTTTTCCCGTAGTCCAGCACGACGATCCGCTCACAGATGCCCATCACCACCTTCATGTCGTGCTCAATCAGCAGGACGGTAATGCCCGAATCCCGAATCTGGCGGATGAGGTCCATCAGTTCCAGGGTCTCCCGCTCGTTCAGGCCGGCCGCCGGCTCGTCCAGGATGAGGAGACAGGGGCTGGCGGCCAGCGCGCGAGCGATCTCCAGCCGCCGCTGGTGTCCGTAGGGGAGATTTTTGGCCAGTTCGTCCCGGTACGGCGCCAGGCCCATAAACCGAAGCCATCGCTCCGCTTCGGAGACGATGAAGGCTTCCTCCCGCTGCTGAGAGGGGGGGCGGAGAATGGCCCCCCAGAAGCCGGCGCGAGTCCGGTGGTGGACCCCCGCCATCACGTTTTCCTGGACGGTCATGTTTTTGAAGAGCCGGATGGTCTGGAAGGTTCGGGCGATACCCATCTCGGTGATTTCGTGGGGCCGCAGCGTGCGCAGGTTATCCCATTTCTCCCGGATGGACCGGACCGGCAGCCAATGAACCCACCAGAGGGGAGTGATGAACTTCCGGGCACCCAGGGGCGGATGGGCGATGCGCTTCCCGTTGAAGAAGATCTCCCCCTCCGTCGGTGTATAGATGCCGGTGATGAGGTTGAAGATGGTGGTCTTCCCGGCCCCGTTCGGCCCGATCAGGCCAAGGATCTCTCCCTCGTGGACTTCAAATGAGACATGGTCCACGGCCGTCAGGCCGCCAAACTGTTTGGTCAGGTCGCGGAGTTCCAGCAGCGCCATGCCCACCCCCTACGCAGCATCGGCTCCCGGCGTACCTTCCCGGGGCGCTGTGTCTGCCGGGTCCTCCCCCAGCAGGGTGTGCAGGTAGACCTCTTCGCCGTAGAGTTCCTCCACCTCACCGCTGAGATCCGGGTCTTCAGGAGCAGCGAGTGAGGGAAGGTTGTTTCCTGCCCCTGGAGCGATCTTCTCCTCTTCCTCTTCCCCCCGGATCTCCATCAGGATTCTGCGGCTGGGCCAGAGGCCCTCCGGTCGGGCGATCATCATCACGACCATCGCCGCACCCATCCAGGCGTCCCGCCAGGTCTGGAGGGGGCGAAGGATCTCCGGGAGGGTGACCATTCCCAGGGTACCGACGAAGACACCGGGGATGGACCCGGTGCCGCCCAGGACGACGATGCAGAACATCACCACGGACTCAATGAAGCGGGCCAGTTCGGGAGAGACAACAGGGACGCGGGCCACGTAGAGGGCGCCCGCCAGGCCGGCCCACGCGGAGCCCACGACAAAGGCCAGGAGTTTGGCCCGCACGGTGTCTATGCCCATCGCTTCCGCCGCCGTCTCGTCTTCCCGGATGCAGACCCACGCCCGCCCCAGGCGGGAGTTCTCCAGCCGCCGGACCGCGAAAAGGGTCAGGACCAGGAAGAAGAGAGTCAGATAGTAGTGCTGGAGGGGGGTCCGGAAGGTCAGGCCGAAGAGAACGGGGCGATCAATGCCGCTGAGGCCGTTGGCTCCGCCTGTGATGCCAAAGAGGTTGTTGACCAGAGCCAGCCGGACGACTTCCCCGAACGCGATAGTGACCACGCAGAGGTAGTCGCCCCGCAGGTGGATGATGGGCCGGGAGATGAGGTATCCGAACAGCGCGGCGACCAGGACGCTGATCGGCCAGGTCAGGATCAGGGGGATATCCAGGTAGAGGTTGAGGATGGCCGAAGTATAGGCGCCCAGGGCGTAGAAGGCCGCGTGGCCCAGTTGAAAGAGCCCCGCGTAGCCGACGATGATGTTCAGGCTCAGCCCCAGAATGGCATAGAGGGCCGTGCGCCAGAGCACGGACCGATAGTAATCGTTGAGGGGGAGGGGAATGAGGACAGCCAGGGCCAGCAATCCTGCCTGCCACCCGATCGGGGGAATTCGCCGAAGATATGCCCGCAGGCTTTCCATCGCTGTCCTCCTACAATTTCTCCGCCACCCGCTCGCCCAGCAGGCCGGTGGGGCGGAAGATAAGGATGAGAATCAGGATGACGTAGGCGATGACATCTTTCCACTGGGGGGAGACATAGCCAGCGGCCAGCGTCTCCACAATCCCCAGGATCATCCCACCCAGCATCGCGCCGGGGATGTTGCCGATCCCTCCCAGGATGGCAGCGATAAAGGCCTTCAGACCGAAGATCCATCCCAGGGTGAAGTCAAAAGAGCCGTAGTAAGTGCCCACGATGAGGCCAGCCATCCCACCCAGGCCGGGGCCGATGACGAAGACCGTCGCGATGATGCGGTCCACATCTATCCCCATCAGGCGGGAGACCTCGTGGTCCTGGGCCACGGCCCGCATGGCGGTGCCGACACGGGTGCGGTAGACGAAGAGATACAGCAAACCCATCAGCAGGAATGAGACCAGCAGGACCAGGATCTGCATCACGCTGATGCGGACACCGCCCACGAGCGCGACCCGGCCGCTGGGGACCAGACCCGGCGGGTAGGTCTTCCAGCTGGCCCCGTAGATATTGCGGGCCAGGCTTTCCAGAACGAAAGCGACCCCCAGAGCAGAGATGACGGGGGCCAGCCGCCCCGCGGACCGGAGGGGGCGATAGGCAACCCGTTCTACCAGGACACCCACCCCTGCGATAGCGGCCATCACGGCCACCATAGCCGGGATCAGGGCCCAGGAGCCGCTGGTAGCCGTCAGGGCGATCAGGAAGGTGGTGACGGTCAGTCCGACGTAGGCGCCCCACATGAACATATCGCCATGGGCGAAGTTGATCATCTTGAGCACGCCGTAGACCATTGTGTAGCCCAGGGCAACGAGGGCATAGAAAGAGCCGATCGTGATGCCATTGATGAACTGCTGGAGAAGTTGCATCGGCGCCGCCTCCTGATTCCGCGTGGAGAACCGCGGTGGAAAATGTACTGGCAAACATAAGAAGGGGAGTCCGGGGGAGCGCCCCCGGACTCCCCTCTCCCCGGACGGCTGTGCCTACGGAGAGGGCTGCTGCGGGTTCAGGATGAACTCGCCCTTCTCGTTGATGACGTAGGCAACGTGGATGGTGCCCAGACGGTCACCTTTCTCATCCCAGCCGATGATGGTACCCGTGATGCCGGGGATGTTCTTGGCCTGGTTGTGGAGGAAATCCGCCAGCACACCGGGGTCGGTGGATTTGGTCTGTTCAATGGCGTAGCGGATGACGTTGAAGGCCTCCGCGGCCATCATCCACCAGACGCTGGCCGGCTCCTCACCGTAGCGGGCCTTGAAGTCCTCCACGTACTTGCGGGCCTCCGGCGTGTTCACATCCTTCGGCAGCGGCTCCGTGGTGACGTAGGTGCCCGCCGCGTTCTCCACCCCGGCGATCTGGATCAGTTCGGGGTTATTGCAGGCGTTCCCCATCACCCACTGGAGTTTCAGCCCCAGGTCGCCGGATTGCTTCAGGAGCAGGCCGCCCTGGGCATGGTATCCGGTGAAGTAGATGGCATCCAGCCCGGCGCCACCGATGCGGGTCAGAATGGGGGTAAAGTCCTTGTCGGCGGGGTTGATGGCATCGTAGAAGGCGACATTCAGCCCCAGTTGCTCGGCGTACCGCTTGGTGTGCTCCGCCAGGCCCTGGGCATAGGTGGAGTTGTCATGGAGGATGCCGATCTTCTGGGCGCCCAGTACCTCTTTCATGAACTTGGCCGCGAAGAGCCCCTGGCGGTCGTCCAGGAAGCAGACGCGGAAGAACCGCTTGAAGCCCTTCTCGGTGAGCCGGGTCGCGGTGGAAGAGGGAGTAATGTGGAGGATGCCCGCTTCGTTGTAGATAACGGAGGCCGGCTCGGTCGCGCTGGAGTTATAGGCGCCAATCACAGCGATGACCCCAGCGTCCACCAGTTTCTGGGCGACCTGGGAGGCCTGGCCCGGGTCACCGGCGTCGTCCTCCGCGATCAGTTCCACCTTGCGACCCAGGATGCCGCCCGCCGCGTTGGTCTGCTCCACCAGCAACTGGATGGACTTCAGCATCCCCTGGCCCTCGTAGGCGTAGTCGCCAGTCAGGGGCAGTTCCGCACCGATCTTGATCGGGCCGGCTTCTTTCTTGCAGCCGGCAAGAGCGGGAAGGGTGAGGACGAGGGCGAGCACGATCAGCAGGGCTTTCCGCATCATGATGTTCTCCTCCTTAGTCAGGGTGTAGATTTGGATCATCCTGCGGACGGAGTGTGGAAGGCTTTGTCGGTTGCATCCCCCCTTTCTGAGGCAAATTTTACAGGTCGGAGTAAACGGCGGCGTGTTTGGTTACAATATAACCCAACTGCCCAATTTGTCAAGCGGGCCATCCGGGATTCCGCCCCGAGTCCACTGGCGGTCATATTGACTCACCGCAAAGGTGGGAATTTTGCGAGCAATCCCCTGCATGGTATAATGGCGACAACCCGATCCAGGCCATCTTGCGCGCAGATTTTGTGCCCTGCTCCATCTATCAGGAGCATTCCATCCGGGCCGTTCCAGAGCACCGCTTCGCACCGTCGTTCTTCCAGCGATTGCGGCTGTCTGCCCAATGAGCACCGCCTATCGTGTCCTGGTCGTAGATGATGAACTGGGCATCCGGGAAGGGTGCCGCCGGGTCCTGGTCCCGCAGGGCTTTGAAGTGGACGTGGCGGAGAACGGCCCGGCGGGCCTGCGCAAACTCCGGGAATCCCGCTACGACGTTCTCCTGCTGGACATCATGATGCCCGGCATGAGTGGGCTGGAGGTCCTCCGGCAGGCCCGCGAAATAGACCCCGACCTCATCTGCCTCATCATCACAGGCTATGCCACGGTGGAACTGGCCGTCCAGGCGATTCGTGAGGGGGCCCACGACTTCATTGCCAAGCCCTTCTCCGCCGACCGGCTCCTTCAGGTCATCCACCGGGAACTGGAGCGGCGGCTCCTCCGCAAAGAGGCGGAACGGCTCCGGGCGCTGGAGGAAGAGGCGCGAGAACTGGCGCGCGCCAAGGCGGAACTCCAGCGGCTGGAAGCGGTGGAGGGGCGCTTTATGCTCACCCTGGTCCACATCCTGCGGGCCCCTGTCGCCGTCCTTCAAAACACCCTTCAGTTGATCCGCAAGGGATACATCCCACCGGAGGAGCAGGCGGAAGCGCTGGAGCGAGCGGAAGCGCGGGCAGGGGAATTGCTCGCGACCCTGGACGACCTGCTGCTCCTGGCCTACCTCAAAGAGGGGATCGGCCGCAGCGAGGGGGAAACCGTCGCGCTGGAAGAGAGTCTGAAAGAGGCCCTGGAATCGCTGAAGCCCCGCGCGGAGCGGCGCGGCGTGACCCTGGAGGTGGATGTCCGGGATTCCCCCCATGTGCGAGCCAACCCGAGCCACATCAGGGCCCTCTGGAGCCATCTGATAGATAACGCCATTCGCTATACGCCTTCTGGCGGCCGGGTGGCTATCACCCTGACGGTGGACCCGGATCGGCAGGTTGCCGTCGGCATCGTCTCCGACACCGGCATCGGCATCCCGGCCGACGAAATCCCCCGCATCTTTGAGGAATTCTACCGGACGGAGGCGGCAAGGCGGATGGAAGAGATCGGCACCGGTCTGGGCCTCCCCATCGTTCGGCAGGTGGTGGAGATATACGGGGGGACTCTGGAGGTGGAGTCGGAGGTTGGGCGGGGCAGCACCTTCCGCTTCGCTCTGCCGCTGGAAGGATAAGGGAGAACGGCCATCAACCCGCCCGAAGAGGGCAAGGTGTAGGGCAACTGCGAGCAGTTGCCCCACACCCAAAAGCCAGAGTTACGGGCCGATTTCCCGTCGGCGCCCAGGGCAGCGGGAAGTGGAAAGCCCAATCCAGTCCTGGGTGAGCGCCCATAGGGCCGAGGGGAACAGGACAACTGCGAGCAGTCCCTCTACTTCATTATACCAGGGGTGAGATAATCGTTACTGCGCTACTGCGCTGCGCAACAGCGCATCTGGCTCTCGCAGGAGACCTTTCTGCGGAAAGCCCTCAGGTAGCCAGAACGCAGGTTTTCTGGGCGGATACAGACCCTTTGATGAATCGTCCCTGAGACGGTGAGGAGGTTTTGAGATGATCGGACCTAACTACGCCCTTCTCAAGCAGCGGCTGCTTATCCACATCTTGCTGATGGGTGCAATTCTCCTCGGCCTGGCTGGACCCCTTCCCGCCTATGCAGTGGGGGCCCCTGTGCTGATCGCGCCCGAAGATGGAGCGACGACGACGGTGGAGAACTTCCCGCCTCTGGGCATCCCCGAATTTCGGTGGGAGCCGGTGCCTGGCGCAACCCAATACCATCTGCAGGTCAGCGGGGATATTGCTTTTACCACCCAGATTGTGAACATCACGACCCCCAACACCGCGTATACGCCCACTGATGCGGGCACTTTTGCGGACGGGACCTGGTACTGGCGCGTCCGGGTGGAATCTCCGACGGTGGGAGATTGGAGCGCAATCCGGAGTTTTACCAAACAATGGGCTACGGATACCAACCGGCCCGCCCTGATCTCTCCGGCAGATGGGGCCACGATTGATTTCTACGACGAGCCGGCCTTCTCCTGGCAGCCGGTAATGGGCGCGGCCAAATACAAATTCCAGATTTCCTCCAGCCCCGATAACTGGACTTCCCTGGCATACAACGCGACCACTCTGGCGACGACCCATCAGCCTGCCACCAAACTGGCCAACGGCACATACTACTGGCGGGTTGTGCCCGTGGACGCCGGAAACCACGACGGCACCCCCAGCGAGGTGCGCTCCTTTACAGCCAGATACAACCAGGTTCCAACCCTGCTGGAACCGGCGGATAATGCCGAACCGACTTTCACCCCCACGTTCCGCTGGACGGCTGTGCGCGGCGCCCAGTACTACCGGCTGCAGTATTCCACCGACCCCACTTTCAACACCAATGTGACCCAGATTGATACCCGGAATACCACGTATACGCCCCCAGAGACGTTGCCCAACGATCAAAACTACTACTGGCGAGTTCGTGCCCATTCGGGCAACTCTATCTCGGAATGGAGCGAGGTTCGCCGCTTTATCAAACGGTGGTACATCCGGCCCGTGCTGCTCACCCCGACCAACAACTACCAGCATCAACGGTTCCCGCTTTTCTCCTGGACGCCGGTTCCGGGCGCCGCCCGGTATTTTGTGGAAATTGACGACGATCCGAACTTCGGCTCTCTATACGATAGCGGTTGGACCGCCAACCCGTTCTTTACCCCGAACCGATATCTGAGAAATCCCACCACCTTCTATTGGCGGGTGACTCCTTATGACGGGAGCGGGAAAAAGGGGAAAGAGAGCAACACGGCGTCTTACAGGAGTTACGACACATCGGTGGCTCCTCATCAGGTTTATCCGCTCTACTACTATCCGCCCAACGACTTTCCCGGTTACTCTGGGGTGGAAATGCATCCCTACGAGGACCGCACAGTCCCCCTGCCCATCTTTATGTGGCATCGCGTCCACAAGCCAGCCGGAGACCCCGACCAGGGCAACGTATACGGCGGCGCCTATCGGCTGCAGGTCTCCACAGACCCAACGTTCAGCACGATCATGTGGCATGTGGACACCGAGAACACCGTCGCGACCCCGACCAGCGCCAACCCCTTCACCCCCCAGGTGGGCGTAGATTACTACTGGCGCGTCCGTCCGCTGACGGCCATTGGGGGCAGCGAGATCGGCGAATGGAGCCAGACCTGGAGGGCCCGCATAGACCCCTCCCGCGGGCTCACTCCAACCACGGGAAGCGCCCCGGTGTTGATCCGCCCGGTCAACGGGGCCGAGTTCGCCGAGGCGACGCCGCTTCTGGAATGGTTCCCGATGAGCGGTGCATCTTCCTACGAGGTGCAGATTAGCCGTGACGCTGGTTTCACCGAAATCGTAGATTCTGCCACGGTCCCCTATCCTGCCTACGCACCGACGCGCAGCCTGGCACAACGCAGCCTGGAACGGCTGGACTTCGGTGTTTACTACTGGCGGGTCCGCAAAACCGGTAGTTCCACCTGGAGCGAGACCCGACGTTTCCAGATCGCCGCCCAGAGCCAGTGGAAATACACGCGCACGCTCGGAGATCCGGCAAACCGCCTGCAGATCGGTTCTGACCCATCGGGGGATGTCACCGACTCTGACTACGATCTGACCACTCTGCAGGTCGCTCAGGCCAAAGACTACTGGTACTTTGGGTTCCATGTCCCCTCCTCTCCGGGCAAGAACGTCACCTATGCGCTTTATCTGGATATTGACCATCAGGACAATTCCGGCGCGACCTCGGATGCGCGGGGCTATAACGTGACCACCATCGCGGCTTACCGACCGGAGTATGCCGTGTATGTGCTCCAGGAAGGAGGGATATTTACCGCCACCCGGGCCTATATCTACACCTGGCAGGGGAGCAACTGGAGCCCCCCTCAGGTGCTGAACAACATTGGTGGACGCCTGGCCTACAGCGACGGCTACGTTGAACTGGAGATCCCCAACACGGCCATCGGCTATCAGGATACCACTGGCAGTTATGCCATATCGCTCCTCAGCCTGCCGGCGAGCAGCCCGGGCACGCCGCAGGACTCAGTGCCCTCGGACCCGAACATCCCCGGCTCCGGCCCTGTCAGCCATTTCGCTAGCGTCACTGAACGGCTAAACCTGTTGATCCCGCCCAACAACGCCGGGGTAGATCCCACAACCTATCCGTCTATCCTCCCCTTCTTCTGGGACTGGCCTGTTCTGGCCCCGTGGTCCGGAGCCAGAATGCAGGCTCACCTGGATCCGCAATTCACTTCCCAGGTGGCGGAGTACGTTCTGACGTCCGATACGGCCCATTGGGCGATGATGTTCCATGCATGGGATAAAGACTTTCAAGGAGATAATACGTACTACTGGCGCATTCAGCCCCGCTATCGGGTGGGCGGTACTCTTTACTACGGAGCCTGGAGTCAGGGCAAACCCTTTGAGAGTTGGCGCTTTGATCGGCGAGGGTTTGTCCCGGAGAATCTCCGGACATCGGTCACCTTTGCCACCCCCACCTTTTCCTGGGATATGGTGGAGGGCGCCGAATCCTATGACCTGCAGGTGGATAACGACCCCGGGTTCGGTTCCCCTGAGGTCAATGTGAACACCAAACTGAATTCCTACACTCCCCTGGATACACTGGCTAATGGCACGTATTACTGGCGGGTGCGCGTTCGCCGGTACGGGGGGATCACGAACGAATGGAGCCCTGTTCAGACGTTCACGCTGACGCTGCCGGTGCCCACCGGCCTCCATCACCGGCCCTCCGGCGTGGTCGGACGTGCCCCCACGCTGTGCTGGACGCCCCTGATCGTCTCTTCCGGAGGCGTCCCGGTCCTGGCGGCCTGGAAGTACCGGGTCCAGGTGAGCAAAGACGCCACGTTCACGACTATCTTTGACTCGGTGGACACCGAACAGAGTTGCTGGACGCCGACCAAGGGCTACGACGACGGTCAGTACTACTGGCGCGTGGCAATGATAGATGGGAATGGCCGGTTGGGGGATTTCAGCACAACCGCGACGTTCACCAAACAGTACCCGGTCACCACTCTGGTCAGCCCTACAAACGGCGCTCTCCTGGCTTCTACCCCCACCTTTGTATGGACGCCCGTCAACGGAGCGGCGAAATACCGGCTTCAGGTCTCGCTCTCGCCCACCTTTGCCACCCTTTATGACTCGGTGGATACGGTCAACACCCGCTACACACCGAGAAAAGCCTACGACACCCGCAAGACCTATTACTGGAGGGTGGCAGTGATAGATAGCGATGGCAAGGTCGGCCCGTATACGGATGCGATTCTCATCCTGGACCCGTATCCCTACCGCGTCTATCTGCCGCTGGTGCTCAAAAGAAGGTAACAAGCCGTCACGTCTCACGCTTCACGCTTCACGTTTCACGTTTCACGTCTCACTTCCCATCCGGAGGCAACCCATGCAGGAAGCCATGCTCACCCCCCAGCAGCGCGCATTGCGGGACGAGGTGCGGGAGTTCGTCCGCAGCGTGCCGAAGCAACTGATCCTGGATATGGACGCCGACCGCGTCCGCTACCCGCGCGAGTTCGTCCGGGAGGCCGGACGGCGGGGGCTCCTGGGGCTCCGCTTTCCACCAGAATACGGCGGGCGGGGCCTGGGCTGGGAGGACGAAATCATCGCCATTGAGGAAGTCGGCGTCCTGGGCACCGCGCTGGCCTGCGCCTACGTGATGCCCAGCATCGTCGGTGAGGCGCTGAACGTCTTCGGCACGCCGGAGCAGAAAGAGCGCTGGCTCCGGCCCCTCATCTCGGGGGAGAAGATCGCCGCCGAGGCCCTCACCGAACCCCGCGGCGGCTCCGACTTCTTCGGCACCACCACCGAGGCCCGCCGGGAGGGAGACCACTACGTCCTGCGGGGCCAGAAGCGCTTCATCGTCGGCGCGGCGGAGGCCGACTTCTTCCTGGTCTACGCCCGTACCGACCCCGACGCCCCGCCCCATAAGGGCATCAGCGCGTTCATCGTGGAGCGGGGGCCAGGGGTGGACGTGGCCTACCTCTACGGCCTCCTGGGCACCCGCGGCGGCGGCACCGGACGGGTCGTCTTCCGGGATGCACCGGTCCCGGCAGAGAACCGGATCGGCCCGGAGAACGGCGCGGCGGACATCTTCTACCGGATGATGATCCCCGAACGGATGACCAGCGCGGCGGGGGCCATCGGCATGGGCCGGGCCGCGCTGGAGGTCGCCGCCCGCTACTCCGACCGCCGCAAAGCCTTCGGCGAGAAAATCCGCCGCTTCCAGGCCGTCAGTTTCAAGATCGCCGATTCCATCACCTTGCTGGACGCCGCCCGGGGCCTGGTCTACAGCGCGGCCCGCTGTATAGACGCCGGGGACGACCCGGGCCGCACCCGCCGGCTGGTCTCCGAGGCCAAGAAGTTCGCCACCGAGGCCGCCTGGCAGGTCATCAACCACGCCATGCAGGTCGTCGGCGGCATCGGCCAAACCCAGGTCCG
>DAOUBO010000495.1:0-2888 GCA_034432695.1 Anaerolineae bacterium
GGCGTCCCCAGGGGGGGGGGGGGGGAGGCGGCGCCCGCCGTCCCGTCGGGCCAGGGTCCGGGCCAGCCGGATCGCGTCCCCCTCCACGACCAGGTCCAGGTCCACGACGGGGAGGCCCAGAAGCAGGTCCCGCACCGGCCCGCCGACAAGGTACAGGCTGTAGCCCATCTGGGCCGCGGCCTCCGCAGTCCGCCGGACCAGCGCGAGGGTCTGGGGCGGGAGTGCAGTCTCCAGCAGGGCGCTGATCTCTTCCCGGCGGGAGGCGGGCTGTCGGCCTCCCCAGAGGCTCAGCAGGTCCGTCCGGGTGACGATGCCGATGACCTCCCCGTTCTCCACCACCGGCACCTGCCCCCATCCCGTCTCCAACATCAGCCGCTGCAGGGCCTCCACCGGGTCGTCCGGGGAGATGGTGACAGTGCCCGGTTCCATAATCTGCCGGACCGTCTCTGCGGCCATGCCGAACTGCATGGCCCGGTCCACCGCCCGGCGGGTGAGCAGCCCGACGACCCGGCCGTCCTCCACGACGGGGAACCCTTCATGTCCCACACGGCGCATCCGCTCGCTGGCCTCCGCGACCGTCGTGTCGGGTGAAACGACCTGGGGCATCCCGCGGGACATGATCTGCCGGACGGTCACCGCGGGCCGGACGACGCGCGGCAGCAGGTCCAGGAGTTCCCTCCGGACCGACTCCAGGGTCCGGTCCCGGACGAGGGCCGCGGCAGCACGGGCGTGTCCGCCGCCACCGAAGTGCGCGGCGACCGCCGCAACGTCTATGTCGTCGGTGGAGGAGCGGGCGACCATCTGGACGTGGCGGTTGAGACCGACCAGGACAAAGAGCGCCGAGGGCTCCAGAAGGTCCCGCAGTTTGTGGGCCAGCGTGGAGATCTCCTCCTCGTAGTCCCGCCCAGCCTGCGCGCCGGCGACAACGATGGTGTGCCCTCCGATCCGGTGGGTGGTGGCCGACTCCAGCAAGCGCTCGTAGAGTTCCTGCTGGGCCGGAGCCAGGGGATAATGCAGGAACTCTCCGGCGAGGGAAAGGTTGGCCCCCTGCTCCAGGAGCCAGGCCGCCGCCCGCACATCGCGCGCCGTCGTGGTCTCATACAGCAGGTTGCCCGTATCTTCGTAGATGCCCAGCAGGAGAAGCGTCGCCTCCACCGGAGAGAGCGTCAGCCCCCGGCGGGCCATCTCTTCCACCAGGAGCGTCGTCGTCGCTCCCACCGGCTCCCCCTGGAACGTCCAGCCCGGGCGGAGATCCCGGCCCAGGGGATGGTGGTCTATGATGGAGACGGAAGTCTGAGGGTGCATCCCTTTCACGGTGGCCAGCGCCTGGGTATCCACCAGAATCACCCGCCCGACCCTCCGCCGCGGGAGGTCGTCGGGGCGAACAAAAGGAAGCCCCGCGCCGTAGAGGGAGAGAAAGGAGCGAACGTTCCGGTTGATCCGGCGCGGCAGGACGGGCGTCGCGTCGGGAAACAGCCGGTGTGCCGCCAGCAGGGACGCAATGGCGTCAAAATCGGCGTTCTCGTGGGTCAGAATGAGTTCCATAAAGAGAGCCACGAATTACACGAATCGCACGGATGCCTCTGGAAAGCCACGAATTACACGAATTGCACGAATTGTACGAATTTATAAAAAATCCGCGTCCTCCGCGTTCATCCGCGTCCCTATTCCCGACCGAACTCCCGAAGGAGATGGGCGAGGCTGATATGGATCATCGTCGGGCGGCCGTGGGGGCAGGTACGGGGGTTCTCACACTGTTCCAGCGCGCGCAGGAGCCCCTCCATCTCCTCCCGGGAAAGGACCTGCCCGGCCTTGATGGCCCCCTGCTTGCAGACCCGCCGGACGACGGCCCGCTCTACCTCCTCATCCACTCGCCCACTCCCCCACCCCTCGGCCAGCCCCAGGGCGATCTCCGTCAGCGCGTCGCGCGGGGAGATATGGGCCAGAACGGCCGGGAGGGCCCGCACAAGGAAGGTGTTCCCGCCAAAGGGTTCCACCTCCAGCCCCAACCGCCGCAGGACCGGCAGGGCCTCCTCCCCCTGCGCGGCCATGTCCGGTGGCAGGTCCACCGCCGCGGGCTCCAGCAGCGGCTGAGCCGGCACCCCCTCCGACCGTCGGGCCATGATCTGCTCGTAGAGCACCCGCTCATGGGCCGCGTGCTGGTCTATCAGGTAGAGCCCGTCGGGCCCCTCAGCGACGATGTAGGTCGCGCCCACCTGCCCGACAGCCCGCAGGACAGGGAGTTTCCCGGCCGGAGCCACCTCCGGAAACGCCATCGGGGCCTGGAGAGGACGGGGCCGCGCTTCGGGCGGCACGGCCGGGGCCGTCGGAAACTCCGGAAGCGGACGGGCCGGGAAGACACGCGCCGGAGCGGCGACCGGGGCCTCCTCCACCAGCGCGCGCCGACCCGCGCCCGGAACCGCCCGGAAAACCGCATCTCCGTCCCGGAAACGGACCTCCGCCTTGGCAGGGTGAACGTTGACGTCCACCTCCTCCGGCGGGAGACGGACCTTCACCACCGCCAGCGGGTAGCGGCCGGTGGGAAGAAGGGTGTGGTAGGCCTGGATGACCGCGTAGGTCAGGCGCGCGTCCTGTACCCAGCGGCCGTTGACGAACAGGGTGATCTCCCACCGGTCGGCCCGGTGGAGGTGCGGCGGACCGACAAACCCCGTCACCTGAACCGCCCTGTCCTCCTCCGGCAGGATCTCCACCAGCGCGCTCCCGATCTCCACGCCATAGACCGCCACCAGCACGTCCCGCATCTGCCCGGTCCCCGGCGACCGGAAGACCTCCCGACCGTCGTGGACCAGAACGAAGCGCAGGTCGGGGTAGGCCATCGCATAGCGGGTGACCCAGGCATCTATGTGGGGCCGCTCGGTCGCGGACGG
>DAOUBO010000496.1:0-4990 GCA_034432695.1 Anaerolineae bacterium
ATGTGGCCTTCTTCCAGGCGGTGCGGGCCGCGTTAGCCAAGCGCGCGCCGGGCGAAGCCCGACCGGAAGAAGAACTGGACCACGCCATCCGGCAAATTGTCTCCCGGGCGGTATTGCCGGAGGGGGTGGTGGACCTCTTCGCCGCTGCTGGCCTGAAGAAGCCCGACATCTCCATCCTCGCAGAAGAGCAGATCCTCAACGAATGGCGGAACAGCGAGTTATGTTCCGGGTAAACGTTCCGCAGGACAGGCCCCAGGCCGACCGATAAGCCGGGTTCTGTCCCCCGGCGAGGAGCCGGGGTGGCGGTCATCTCTCTGGGACGGCGGTTGCCCGCCGCCTCAAGCGGCCCACCCGGGGCTCGGACGGAGCGGGCCACTCCGTGCGGGAGCGGGGTCGCCCCCACCCCGCGTCGCCCCTGCTTGGCCTTGCTCCCGGTGGGGGTTGCCTGGCCGCCCGGGTCACCCCGGACGCCGGTGGTCTCTTACACCACCTTTTCACCCTTGCCGGATCGGCAGATCGGTAGACTGGCATCGGGTGTTTGGGGGAATCGGCAGGGGATGCCCCCGCCGCTCCCCACTGACCAATTTGCCAGTTTACCACCCCCAACCCGGCGGTCTGTTTCTGTGGCCCTATCCGTCGGGTTACCCCGCCTGGGTGTTACCCAGCACCGTGCCCTGCGGAGCCCGGACTTTCCTCACCCCGCGCCATGCGCGGAGCGCGACCGCCTGGCCGACCTGGGGCCTCTCCATCTTAACACACCGTCCCCGGCATGTCAAGGGGGCATTTCAGTTTTCAGGCGAACTGCTCTGCATCTGGACTTTGGACAAACTGAAAGGTCCAGGACGAGCGCCTTACCCATACTACTATGTGGGCTTTTTCCATTTGCCGATGCCATATATATGGGTGGCCTGTAGGCCGGAATGAATTTCGGCTTACATCCCGGCGGTTTATCCAAAACCCAGTCCGCATGTCAAGAGCGATTTGACACCTTGCCCATCTTGTGTTATGATAGTTCCCTGCTTTACAGAAAACGCCAGAATTTTCAGCGGAAGCGAGGGCAACATCAAACGCAGACCACCCAAAAAGTTCAAGAAAGACCTGCGCACAGTCTACCGGGTCAACCATGAAATCCGGGCCCCCCAGGTCCGGCTGATTGGCCCGAACCGGGAGCACCTGGGCGTCGTCTCCCTCCAGGAGGCCCTGGAACAGGCCCGGCGGGCCAACCTGGACCTGGTGGAAATCGCCCCCAACGCGGATCCACCGGTGGTCCGGATCGTGGACTACGGAAAGTTTATCTACGAGCAGGCCAAGAAAGAACGAGAGGCCCGGAAGTCCCAGAAGCAGGTGGAAGTCAAGGAAATCCGCCTGCGGCCCAAAACAGACGAGCACGACCGCGAGATCAAAATCCGGGACGCCCGGCGCTGGCTGGAAGATGGGATGAAGGTCAAGGTCCGCGTTCGCTTCCGGGGGCGGGAGATCACCTACCCCGAACTGGCTATGGAGCAACTCCAGGAAGTGGCGAAGGCCCTGGCCGATATCGCGGTCGTGGAACAGGCCCCCGATATGGAAGGCCGAACGATGCTGATGATTCTGGCGCCCAGGCCCAAAAAATCCTGATCCCATCAGAAGTTGCAGTACCAGGAGCGGGGGATCTCGCGACGGCTGCAGAGCCATAGAACCCCCTTCCTGTGAGCGGGAAAGGACCAATTGAATTGAAGAGGACACTTCTGGGAGGAAGGGACCCGTGCCGAAGATCCGAACACACAAAGCGACATCCAAGCGGTTCCGTATCAGCAAGGGCGGAAAAGGCCAGTTGCTCCGCACCAAGCAGGGTAAATCCCACCTGCGGCGGAAGAAGAGCATGCGGGCCAAGCGGCTCTACGACGAGATGCTGGTCGTGGAAGCGCCAGGAGACCGCAAGCGAGTGATGCGCCTGGCACCATATCTGCGAGAGAAGGGGAAGTGAGGCCGTGAGAGTCAAAGGAGGACCCAAAACCCGTCGTCGTCACAAGAAGATCATCCGCCAGACCAGGGGGTACTACGGCACGCGCCATCGCCTCTGGCGGCGGGCCAACGAGGCCTGGATGAAGGCCCTCTGGTACGCCTATCGGCACCGTCGGCAGCGGCGGCGGGACCTTCGGCGGCTGTGGATTGTGCGGATCAACGCTGCAGCCCGCCTGCACGGGCTTTCCTACAACCAGTTCATCGCCGGCCTGAAGCGGGCCGGCGTCGCACTGGACCGCAAAATCCTGGCCGACATCGCAGTCCGGGACGCCCCAACCTTCGCCCGGCTGGCTGAGGTCGCGCGGGAGGCCCTCCCTGCCGCGTGAAGGCCGCAGGGGATAGGGCGCGGAGAACGAAAAAGGGGCCGGGATGGGCCCCTTTTTCGTTCCGCCAGCGGGGAGATACACCAATGAAGCGACGCGTGCTCTTCCTCTGTACCGGAAACTCCGCCCGCAGCCAGATGGCCGAGGGGCTGGTCAACCACTTCCTGGGCGACCGCTGGGAAGCCTTCTCTGCAGGCACCCACCCTGCCGGATACGTCCATCCCCTGGCCGTTCAGGCGATGGAGGAACTGGGAATAGACATTTCCCATCAGCGCTCCAAGTCTGTGGAAACGTTCCTCGGCCAGTCCTTTGACGTCGTCATCACCCTCTGCGATAGCGCGGCCCGCAACTGCCCTGCCTGGTTGGGGCCGGGGAAGGCCATCCACATGGGATTCCCCGATCCGGCCACGGCCGACGGCATCACCGAGGACCGGCTGGAAGCCTTTCGCCGGGTGCGCGACGGCATCCGGGAGAGGGTCCTGAAATACCTGGAAGAGGTGGAAGAACAGGAGCCCACCGCTCCCGGCTTCTGGCTGTGACGCTCGTTCGTCCCCCGAGAGGGGAACTGCTGGACCGTAGCGCATCTCCTGCGTCTGCGCTCCGGTGCGCCCGTTTTATGGATCTGCGTCCCGTCTCAAGGAGGTCCCCGATGTTCCTGCGGCGTGAGGACTACGAAGAACGCGAGGCCCACTTCCTGGCCCCCTACGGCTTCAAAAGCCGGGAGTCCCGCGGCCGGGCCTTCCCGGAAGACGAGCATCCGTACCGGACCGCCTTCCAGCGGGACCGGGACCGGATTCTCCACACGACCGCTTTCCGCCGCCTGGAGTACAAAACCCAGGTCTTCATCATCTACGAGGGGGACTACTACCGCACCCGCCTGACCCACACGCTGGAGGTAGCCCAGATCGGACGAACGATGGCCCGGGTGCTGGGGGCCAATGAGGACCTGGTGGAGGCCATCTGCCTGGCCCACGACCTGGGGCATCCCCCCTTCGGCCACGCGGGAGAGGCCGCGCTGAACGCGCTGATGGCCGACCACGGCGGGTTTGACCACAACCGCCAGAGCCTGCGCATCGTGGATTTCCTGGAACAGCGCTTCCCCGAATTCCGCGGCCTGAACCTGACCTGGGAGGTCCGGGAGGGGATCGTCAAACACGAAACGGAGTACGACGTCGCCGACGCGAAGGGGTTTGAGCCGGAGAAGCGGGGAACGCTGGAAGCCCAGCTGGCCAACCCCGCCGACGAGATCGCCTATACAGCCCACGACCTGGACGACGGCCTGCGCTCCGGCCTCATCACCCCGCGCGACCTGGAAGGGATCGCCTGGTGGGAACGGCTCAAGGAGAGCATCGGCTGGTCAGGCGACCACTTCACCGACCTCATCCGCCACCGGCTGGTCCGGCGGCTCATCGGCCTGCTGGTGACCGACCTGCTCACCGAGACCGCCCGGCGGCTGGACCAATGGAAGCCCGATTCCCCCGAAGCGGTGCGGCGGCTGCCGGAGAACGTCGTTGCCTTCTCCCCGGAGGTCCAGCGGATGAACCGGGAACTCAAAACTTTCCTGCTGGAGCGGCTCTACCGCCACCCTCGGGTCATCCGGATGCAGAAAAAGGCGGAACGGGTGGTGACAGAACTCTTTCAGGCCTACGTGGAGGAGCCAGCCCAGTTGCCTCTGGAGGTCCAGGCCCGGATCGGGGAGGACGGCGACCTCTACCGCATCGTCTGCGACTACATCGCTGGGATGACCGACCGCTTCGCCCTCCAGGAGTACGCCAAAATGTTTGACCCCTACGAGCGGGTCTGACCTACAACTCCGCCACCAGGCCCGCGCGGAACGCCGCCAGGTTCCGCTCTGCCGCCCGCCAGTTCCGCAGCGTCTTCTCCACCGCCTCAGGGGGGATGTGCTCCCGCAGGCGGGTGTGGCCCATTGCAGCCCCGAGGGCATAGATGTTGGCCGGCAGGGGGCCCTCCTCATCCGCCGGCAGGCCGTCCGGGGAGAGGTAGAGGGCATGCCCCCCCGCCGAGCGCACGGCCTCCAGAACCATCTCCAGGGATGGGTACGGGGCCTTCCCCAGCATCACCGCCGTCGGCAGCCACTGCTCCCCATAGAGGAGAAACTCGCCCCCCGGTTTGAGAAACCGGACCGCCCGCAGCGCCTCTGAGACCTCCATCGCCAGGACCAGGTCTGCGCCGCGCGGGGGAATGTTCGGCCCCACGGCCTCCTGGCCCAGGCGCAGTTGGGCCCGAACCATCCCACCCCGCTGGGCCATCCCCTTGTAAGGGTAAAGGGAGACGGGGATGCCCAGCCCCGTCGCCGCCTCGGCCAGAACCTCCCCGATGGTCAGCAGCCCCTGCCCTCCAACCCCGATCAGGTAGACGTCGTACATCGTCTGGCCTCGCCCTTCTTTCCCCAGAGGGGCACATTCAGATGCCCCGACCTCATCTCCCGGCCTCCTGCACGATCGCCCCCCGCTGGCAGACCTGCGCACAGAGGCCGCAGCCGTAACAGAGGGCCGGGTCTATCGCGATGGCCTTCGTCCCCACCCCTATCGCCGGACATCCGGTCTGAAGGATGCAGACCCGGCAGAGATTGCAGTTTTCGGGGTTGGAGGGCAGGGCCCGCTGGCCCTCGGGGCGGGTCTGGCCAGGGCGGCGACGGGGCT
>DAOUBO010000497.1:0-2298 GCA_034432695.1 Anaerolineae bacterium
GCGGGGCGGCGGGCGTGGTGCCCGACCTGGAGACCCTGCTGGCGGGCGCCTATGCCGAATACGGCTGGGACCCGCAGACCGGCGCGCCGACGGAGGCGGCGCTGAGGGCGGCAGGGTTGGGCGGATGATTGGGACGCGGATGAACGCAGAGGGACGCGGATTTTTAGCCAGAATTCGTGTCATTCGTGCAATTTGTGGCTTTGACGGAAAGCGGACGCGGATTTTTGGCCAGAATTGCGGTGGCGTTCGGACGGCACTTCGGGGATGAGCAAATCCTTCGTGCCCTTTGTGTCCTTCGTGGTAAAGAACGACGATGCGACCTGGCGGGCCGCCGTCGCCATCATCGCCAGCACGCTCCTCCTGGTGGTGGATAGTTACCACGTCTTCTGGGGAAACCGGCTGCTGACCCGAACCCTGCTCTATCTGGGGGTCCCGCTGGCCATCATCCTGCTGGTCTTCCGGGAGTCCCCCGCGCGCTACGGGTTCCGGCTGGGGGACTGGCGGGCAGGGCTGGCCTGGACGCTGGGGGCCTGCGCCGGGCTGGCCGTGCTGATGGCCGTCGTCGCCCGGACCCCGGCGTTCCGGGCGTACTACGGCGCCGTGGCGTCCGGTCGGCTCTTCTGGCTGGCGGACGGGGCGGAACTGCTGGGGTGGGAGTTCTTCTTCCGGGGGTTTCTCCTCTTCGCCCTCTACCGGGCCTGTGGGCCACTGGCGCTGCTGTTGCAGGCAGTCCCGTTCACGATGGCCCATATCGGCAAGCCGGAACTGGAGACGCTCAGTTGCATCTTCGGCGGGGCTGCCTTCGGCTACATCGCCTGGCGGACCCGGTCGTTCCTGTACCCGTTTCTGATCCACTGGTTTCTGGCCGCCCTCACGGCCGTTCTCGCAGGCCGGTAAGCCGCTATGCACCGACGGTGGAAATTCCTGACACTGGTTCTGACACTGCTCCTGGCCCTCCTGGCCGCGATCGGCGTCGCGGGAGCCCGCCTTCTCCTGGCCGATCTCCCCTCCCCCGACACCCTCTACGACCACCAGACCGGCGTCTCCTCCCGCATCCTGGATCGGAACGGCCGTCTGCTCTACGAGATCGCCGACCCACATGCCGGGCGCCACGTCCCGGTGCCGCTGGAGGAAATCCCCCTCTACTGCCGACAGGCCACCATCGCCACCGAGGACGCGGACTTCTACGCCAACCCCGGCGTGGACGTCCGGGGCATCCTGCGCGCGCTCTGGATCAACCTCCGGGGCGGCGAGGTGCTGGCGGGCGGCTCCACCATCACCCAGCAGGTGGCCCGCAACCTCCTTCTCTCCCCCCAGGAACGGAGCCAGCGCACCCTCGTGCGCAAACTCCGGGAGTCCATCCTGGCCTGGCGCATCGCCCGAACCTTCACCAAAGACGAAATCCTGGCCCTCTACCTGAACGAGGTCTACTACGGTAACCTGGCCTACGGCCTGGAAGCCGCCGCGCGCACCTACTTCGGCAAGAGTGTCCGGGAACTGAGCCTGGCGGAGTGCGCGCGCCTGGCCGGCCTTCCCCAGTCCCCGGCCGTCTACGACCCGCTGACGAACCCCGACCAGGCCCGGAAGCGGCAGAGGGTGGTCCTGGGGCTGATGGTGGAGCAGGGGTACATCACCCCCGAGCAGGCGGAACTGGCCGCGCGGGAACGGCTCCACTTCGCCGCCACCCCCTTCCCCATTGAGGCCCCCCACTTCGTGATGTACGTCTGGGCCTGGCTGGAGCGGGAGTTCGGCGCCGAAGCCCTCTACACCGAGGGACTGGTCGTCACCACCACGCTGGACCTGGACCTCCAGCACACCGCCGAGGACGCGATCCGGCGGCACCTGGCGCGCCTGGCCCAGGCCAGCGAGGAGAGCGGCCTGCGGGAGGTCAACAACGCCGCGCTGGTCGCGCTGGACCCCCAGACGGGCGCGATTCTGGCGATGGTCGGCAGCCCCGACTACTTCAACCCGGCCATAGACGGCGCGGTGAACGCCGCGCTGGCGCTGCGCCAGCCCGGCTCCGCCATCAAGCCCCTCACCTACGCCGCCGCCTTCACCCCCGCCGCCGACGGCCGTCCCCTGCTGACCCCCGCGTCGGTCATTCTGGACGTCCGCACCGCCTTCCCCACCCGCGAGGGGCTCCCCTACGTCCCCCAGAACTACGACCACCGGTTCCACGGGCCGGTCTCCGCGCGGGAGGCGCTGGCCCAGTCCCTGAACGTCCCCGCCGTCCGGGTGCTCCAGATGGTGGGGGTGGACCGGCTGGGGGGCCGCGGGGCCCCCCCGCGGCGGGGCTCC
>DAOUBO010000498.1:0-5285 GCA_034432695.1 Anaerolineae bacterium
CCTTCGGGCCGCCGCCGCACCCTACCCTCGCGGCCCTTCACCCCGACTTCCCCCGAATCCACCGGTCGTAGAGGTCCCGCTGGGCATCGCCCGTCACGGTCTGGATAACCTCCAGCAGCGAATCCGGAGTGGCGATGCCGAACCGGTGTCGCTGATAGTACATCCGCAGGACCGAGAAGAACTTCTCGTCTCCCACCCGCTGGCGCAGCGTATGGAAGTAGAGGGGCCCCTTGTGATAGACAATCGGCCCGTAGAGGTCCTCCGGATACGCGGCCACGGGCAACCCCACAGGCATGTCCTTCCCCTCCCGTACCAGGCGGTCATAAGTGGCCTGGAAGTCCTGGATGATCTCGTCGGCGACGTCGGGTCCGTAGAGAAACTCGTGATACAGGACGGTGCTGTACTGGGCCAGCGCCTCGTCCAGCCAGGGCTCGTCCACCTGGTCGTTCCCCACCACGCCGTACCACCACTGGTGGGCCACCTCGTGGGCCACCAGCCACTCCAGGCGGGGATGGCCGCTGTACAACCGATCGGCGATCACCACCAGCGTCGGGTACTCTATTCCCCCGGCGCGCGTCGGCGTCTCCACCACGTCCAGTTCCTGGTAAGGGTAGGGGCCGAAGAGGCGGGAATAGAGCGTCAGGGCATCCACCGCGATGCGCAGGGCCCGCAGGCCGCCATCGCGGTGGGCCGGGTAGAAGTAACTGTTGAGCCGCACCTCCTCGGCCACCTGGCCGAGAGCCTCGTAGTCCTCCCCCACAATCAGAACAAAGTCCCGCACCCGGTCCGCCTCGCAGCGCCAGGCCCCTGGCCCGTTGCTGGCACACTCTCCTGTCGCGACCAGTGTGACCGTGGGTGGTGCCGTGACTTCTACCTCGTAGAAGGCAACGTCGGAATAAACGGCGTCTCCGTATACCGGTGCGATCTCCGCGTTCCATCCCTCGTCGTCGTAGACAGGGATCAGGGGGTAAACGTTGGGGAGGGCCATCACGCCGCCGATGCGGGCGAACTGGGCGTAGTCCACCGCGTCGGTCAGAGGAACCGAAACGGTGAACGCCATCGTCAGAGTCACAGTCTGGGAGGGGGCCAGCGGGGGATGGAGGAGCAGCCGGAGGGCCGAGCCGCCCAGCCGAACCTCCGGAGAGGCCGGAGTGCCGTTCACGGTCAGGTGGGAGACCCGCATCTGACCCCCGTAGCCGGGCGTGTTGGGAAACAGCCGCAGATAGAGGTCCCGCAGGGGGACCCCCTCCAGGTTGGTGTAGCGAACGACCTGTTGTCCGACGACCTGGGCGGCGTCCAGGTCCACCTGAAGGCGAAGGGAGTAGCGGGGCACTTCCGGGAGGTCCAGCGGCGCGGGGGCAGCGGTGGGGGCCGGAGGGCGCGGGGGCGTGGGAGAGGGCCCGGGCACGGCCATCGGAGGCAAAAAGAGCCAGCACCCACTCAGCATGCCGGCCAGGACGAGGGAAAGGACAATGGCTCCCCGCCGGCCCAGCGGAGAGATGGAGAGTGGAACTACACGAAAACGGCTCACTTGACAGTTTCTCCTAACGACAGTATAATAGCCCTGCCCGGTCGTCCGACCGGGCAAAATCTTGCATGAGGGAAGCGGAATGGAGCAAGCCACGAGCGAAAGCCGACCGACCTCTATTGCCGACCTTCGCCCCAAGATGCAACTGGAGGGAGTGGTTCGGAAAATTGAACTCTACGGCGCTTTCGTGGACATTGGACTGGAGCGGGACGGTCTCATCCACATCTCCCAGTTGAGCGATAAACCGGTCCGACGGGTCGCCGACGTCCTGCGGGAGGGCCAGCGGGTCACCGTCTGGGTCACCCAGGTGGATCCCCGGCAGGGCCGGGTCGCGCTGACGATGATCAAGCCCCCCGAGGTGGAATGGAAGGACCTGGAGGAGGGTCAGACCTACACCGGCCGGGTCGTGCGCGTGGAGCGCTACGGCATCTTCGTGGACATCGGCGCGGAGCGCCCCGGTTTCCTGCACGCGCGCGAGATGGGGCCATTCATCCGGCCGGATATGTACAGGGTGGGAGATGAGGTGGAGGTCCAGATTCTCCGGGTGGACCGCCGCCGGAAGCGGATAGACCTCACGCTCTCGCCCTCGGAACTGCCACCGGTGGAAGAGGAGCCGGAGTTCGTCTCCCCCATAGAGATGGCCTTTCGGAAGGCCCTGGAGGAGGCCCGGCGGGAAGGGCGGGAGGTCATCCTGACGGCCCGGCGGAAGAAGCAGCCCGCTGCGGCGCCCAACCACGAGGAAATTCTGAGCCGGACCCTCCAGCAACTGCAGAAATAGCAGGCAGGACAACTCGCGCGAGTTGTCCTGCCTGGCCTAAAAAGCCCCCAACTGACAGCGGGCGATCCGTATCTCCAGCCGCTCGGCCGCAGCGGCGACGTCCATTCTGGGTATCCCCAGGATCGCGGCGATCTCCCACGCCGCCCGGCAGGTCAGGCGGCCTTCGCTGAGGCGATCCTGAATCGCCTGGGCCAGTTCGGGCGAGACGGTCTCTGCAGGGCGGACGACTTTGTGTTTGCCCTCCGCCCGGGGACCGTAGCCAAAGAGCCCCAACTGGCAGCGGTTGAGTTTCACCCCCATCCCGTCCGCCGCCCGTCCCACTTCCAGCGGCTCTACCCCCAGTTCCTCCGCGACGCGGAACGCCGCGGCGCAGGGGAGCATCCCCTCGCGATCCAGATGACGACGGATGGCTTCGGCAATGCGCTCGTCCATAATCTGCTCCTGAGTTCGGGACTTTGAATTTCGGCCTGCATTGGTAACCGCGCACTGCAGGCGCTCGCGCCGGCTCATCCCTACACCACGTTGTACTCCCGGATCAGTTTCCCCTCCCGGAAGCGGGTGATGGAGAGGGAGGAGATGTCCAGGGTGTGCGCCTTCCCGTCCAGGATCTCCTCTGCCAGGAGGAGGCCACAGATGGGGCCGTGCATAAAGCCGTGGCCGCTGAAGCCGCCGATGATGTAGAACCCCTCCAGTTCGGGCACCCGACCGAGGATGGGGTGTGCGTCTGGGGAGACCTCGTAGAGGCCGGCCCAGTGGCTGGCCAGCGTTGCCTTCTCCAGGAGCGGCATCCGCTTCATCGCCGCCTCCAGGTGGATGACCTCCCACTCCTCGTCCACCGACTGGTCAAACCCCGGCGGCTCGTTGGGGTTGGACATCCCGGTCAGAATGCCCGGCCCCTCCCGGTGGAAGTAGAGGGACTGGGCGAAGTCTATGACAAAGGGGAAGTCGGGCGGGACCTCCGGGAGCGGCCCCGTGACGACGATCTGCCGCCGGACGGGGACGATGGGGATCTCCACCCCGGCCATCTTTCCGATCTCTCCGGCCCAGGGACCGGCCGCGTTGACGACGATGGGTGCGGAGACCTCCCCCTTCGGGGTGATCACGCCCTGAACCCGCCCTCCGGCAACCCTGATCCCGGTAACCTCTACATCGGTCAACAGGCGGGCCCCCAGCCGCCGCGCGCCGGAGACATAGCCCTGGACGACGGAGTTGGGGTCGGCCAGGCCGTCCCGCGCGTGGAAGGTTCCGGCCAGGACATCCTCCAGGTTGAGGAGGGGGACCATCCGGGCGATCTCCTCCGGCTCCAGCCACTCCGTCATCACCCCCAGCCGACGCTGCATCTCCACGTTGTGGCGGAAGGCCCTGACGTCCTCTTCACGGGTGAGCAGGAAGAGGTACCCGCAGTAGCGCAGGTCAATCGGCTGGCCCAGTTCCTCCTCAAACCGGTCCAGCATCGGCAGGCTGAGCAGCGAGAGGCGGACATTGATCTCGGTACCGAACTGGTAGCGGATGCCCCCGGCACACTTGCCGGTGGCCTGGATGCCGAAGAAGGACTCCCGCTCCAGCAAGAGGACGTTCTTACAGCCTTTGAGAGCAAGGTGATAGGCGGTGCTGGTGCCCATCACCCCGCCGCCGATGATGACGACGTCGGCAGTGCGAGGCAGGTCCATCGTGCTCCTCCTGAAAGAGATTCCTGTGTTTGTTCCATCGCCCAACGCGCGGACCAACGGGTCAGGGCCCGCCTTTCCGCAACGCGCGTCGCGCCGGCAGTTTCCCCAGCCGGGGACTACCAGGCCGTCAGCAGGGCCACCGCGCCCAGGATCAACCCCGCTCCCACCATCTGGAGTCCATCCATCCGCTCTCCCCAGACCAGCCAGCCGAGGGCAGCCGCGATGACCGGCTCCAGCGGGGCGACGACGCTGGCCCCGCCGGCCGGGACCCGCCGCAGGCCCAGGTTGAACGTCAGCCCACCGCCCAGCGTGGGCACAACGCCCAGCATCACCAGCCAGAAGAGGAGCGAGGGCTCCGCGACTGCACGCCTGAGAACGGCGGGGGATTGCAGGGGGAGCAGAAAAAGCGTTCCCGCCGTCAGCGCCCAGGCGAGGGTAGCCCACGGGGTGTGGCGGCGCTGGGCGGCCTTGCTGAAGACGGTGTAGAGCCCGTAGGTCAGGCCGGCGCCCAGGCCGGCCAGGATACCGGGGCCGTTGAGCCGGAGCCCGGCCAGGTCGTGGATACGGCCCACCAGCGCGCAGCCCAGGACGGCCAGGATGAGCGCCAGCCCCCGCCGTCGTGTGAGAGGCTCGCCCAAAAACAGCGCGCCGAAGAGGGTCACCCAGGCGGGGGCGGTGTACATCAGCACCGCTGCTACCCCCATCCCGGCCCACTGGACGGCGTGGATGTAGACGATGTAGAAGGCCGCGACGCCCACCAGGCCGAAGAGCAGGAAAAAGCCCACATCCCGCCGGGAGAGGCGCAGGGAGCGCGGGTCGCGCCAGAGAAGGACCAGGAGCAGGACGACGGCGGCAACGCCGGCCCGAAAGAAGACGATGGTCAGCAGAGGGAGGCCGGAGGCGGCGAGCCCCTTGTAGAAGAGGCCGAGGGTCGCCCAGAGCGCCGCGGCGAACAGAACCCAGCCGTAGCCGGAGACGGCCCGCCGGGACGCCCCCTCGGACCGCGCGGTTTCGGCCGCGGAAGCAGTGGAGGCAAAAGCGGGAGAGCGCCATCTGCCCATCGGGACGCGCCTCTCTGCTCACTCAGCGCGGACGGTCAAACTGTCCACGCCCAACTGTCCCCCCACCAGGGTGATGCGCACCCGGTGGGCCTCCCCCCGCAGGGAGGAGAAGAGCCGCATCGGCTCCCCCCCGGCCCCGCCCCGCGGTAGGGCAGGCCCCAGTGGTCCTCCTGATGGGTGCCGGGGTAGAGGGTCGGCGTCAGGCCGGAGATGTAGTCCTTCATGGCGTGGTAGACGGGGAGGGGCGT
>DAOUBO010000499.1:0-8038 GCA_034432695.1 Anaerolineae bacterium
GGTGAGCGTAATAGAGCAATGCATAGGCACCTCCGTCCTATCGGGATGACGCCTATGTTACCATTGCCCAAATAAATTGTTAAGCTGCAACATTTCGGCCTACGGGCCACCCATATGGATGTAAGCCGAAATTAATTTCGGCTACAATATGATGCAAGCCGAAATTCATTTCGGCCTACAGACCACCCATATATATGGGCATCGGCAAAGGGATAAAGCCCACATATGTAGCATAGGTAAGGCGCTCTCCCTGGCCTTTTCAGTTTGTCCAAAGTCCAGGAGAAAAAGAGACCGAGTTTTTGCGTGTTTTGCAACTTAATTGTACCGCTATTTGCCCAAACCGTCAACCGATTCTTTCCCAAAACGGCCTGCCTGTGTTATAATGCCCCCGCCGGGAAGTTCGGAAGTGGCCGGGGGCCGATGCCTCCGATGCAGGCCGCCAGGCCTGCGCTGCAGGTTTCGGGTGTGGCCAGATGCTCAACGTCTCCTGGTTTCGCCAGCGGGAATATCTTCTGGAGATCAGCCGGGCCCTGACCGCCCAACTGGACCTGGACGTTGTTCTGGACAAGGTTCTCCGGGCCGCGATGGAATTGCTGGGGGGACAGGCCGCGCTTATCGCCCTTCGTGAGCCGGGTGGGGGATTCGTCATTCGGGCCGCGCGCGGGATCCCGCAGCCGCTTCTTCCATACTTCAATCGCCTGCTGGCCGGCATCCCGGAAAATGCCAGCCCGAGCACCTTCCGGGTCCCCGGCCTGGAGGTGATCCTGAACGAAATCGCCCTTCAGACGGGGCTTCCATTGGCCCAGGTCGTCGCCCTTCCGATGGGCATCCGGCGGGACCTCATCGGGGTTCTCCTGGTCTTTCGGGCCTACGGGATCCCGTTCACGCTGAGCGAACGGGAGGTGCTGGCGAGTTTCGCCGATCAGGCTGCCATTGCCGTCCACAACGCCCAACTGTACCAGCAACTGGCCCAGGAGAAGCGGCGGCTGGACGCCATCCTGGAGTACAGCGCGGACGGGGTGATGATTCTGGACCCGGGACAGAAGATCGTTGTTTTCAACCGGGCTCTGGCGGAGATGACGGGGTGGTCGGCGGCCGAGGCCATCGGCCGTTACCACGATGAGGTGATTGTCTGGGCACGGCGGGATACGGAGATGGACCTGGCCCGCGCGACGGCGGGGGGATGGCCCCTGATCCACGGCCGGGGAAGCCGAACCGCCCTCTACGTGGAGGGAGACCTGCGCCGTCGCACGGGGGGCACCCTCAGCGTCGGCATTACCTACGCCCCGCTCCTGGATCGGGAGGGGAAACTGGTCAACATCATTGCCAACGTCCGGGACATCACCCGGTTCCGGGAGGCGGACCGGCTGAAATCTACCTTCGTCTCCATCGTCTCCCACGAACTCAAAACGCCGGTGGCAACAATTCTGGGGTATGCGGAGACGCTCGCGCGCTCCGATGCCCGGTGGGATGCCCAGATGACCCGGGAACTGGCCCAGACCATCCAGGAGGAGGCGCGGCGCCTGGACCGGCTCATCAGCGACCTGCTGGACGTCTCCCGTCTGCAGGCTGGCGCTCTCCCGCTGAAGATGGAGGAGGTGGACCTGGAACTCCTGGTCAGCCGGGTCGTCCAGCGGTTTCGCCAGCAGACCGACCAGCACGAGTTCAACGTTCGCTTCCCTCCGGACTTCCCGATGGTCCGGGGCGACCCGATGCGGCTGGAGCAGGTGTTGAACAACCTGGTCTCCAACGCTATCAAATACTCCCCCAGCGGGGGAACCATCCGGATTCGGGGACAGGTTCACCCGGAAGAGGTTGTCGTCTCCGTCAGCGACGAGGGGATCGGGATCCCGGCAACGGAGCAGGGCCGGATCTTTGACGCTTTCTATCGGGTGGAGGATGCCATAGCCCGACAGGCTGGAGGGGTCGGGTTGGGGTTGTACCTGGCCCGCGCGATCGTGGAGGCCCATGGGGGCCGCATCTGGGTGGAGAGCGAGCCCGGCCAGGGCTCCACGTTTTCCTTCTCCCTTCCCCGGAGCAGGGGGGAGGTCCAATCCCTCGTGCCGGCGCGCGTTACCCCTCAATGAGAGGTACAGGCTATGGAAGAGATCGCTCCAGGTGTCTACGTCCTGAACGTTCATCCGGGCCTCAACACGGGGGTCATTGTCACAAAAGGGGGCATTCTGGCGGTGGATGTCCCCCCGGCGTCGGCCGAACATCAGGCCTGGCGGCGGGCCATCCGTGCCCTGGGGGCTCCCCTCCGATACCTGATTCTGACGGGAGACCAGCCGGAGCGGGTGGAGGGGGCGGGATGGGTGGAGGCTCCGCTGATCGCGGCCCGGGGCGAAGACGGAGCGGACTGGCCTGTTTCTCCGATCACCGAGCGCCCGCTGACGCCGGAGATTCTGGTGGACGGGCGCATGACCTTTCACGATGTTTTCCCGGTGGTGGTGGAGCGGGTGCCGGGCCCGCGGGCGCGCAGCCTGTGGGTCTGGCTTCCGGAGCAGGAGGTTCTCTTTACCGGCGATGTCGTCGTCGCCGGGCGGCATCCAGCGCTGGTGGATGCGCCGGCCATTCTCCCGTGGCTGGAAACGCTGCGGCGGATCGCCGGGGGAAATCCGCCCGCGCGCCGGATCGTGCCAGGGCGAGGCCCTGTAGGGGGGCGTGAACAGGTAGCGCCTCTGGTTGCCTACTTTGAGCGGGCCCTGGAACTGGCCCGCGTCCTGAGCGCCTCTGCTACCGCACGGACCGATGTTGCCCGTGCGGCGGAGGAACTGTTGTGCCTCTTCCCCGTTCCGGATGGCGACGAGGACTGGCAACGACAACAGATCCGGGTCGGGCTGGAGCGGTTGGTGGTGGAACTCCGTTCGGAGGGGGAGGGCGATGACACAAACCGAACTGGCCCGGGTGCGCGCCGTCAAGGCGGCTTATGAAAAAGAGTTGCTGCAGAAAGCCAACGTGGTCGGCGTAGGAATCGGGTTCCGGCAGCGAGAGGGCAGGTTCACCGATGAACTGGCCATCGTGGTTTCCGTCACTCACAAAGTCCCGCTGGAAGACCTGGACCCCGAGGCCCGGATCCCCGCCGAGATTGAGGGAGTCCCGGTGGACGTCCAGGCCATCGGTACCCCGATGGCCTACAGAGGGGGGTGAGCGTGCGGTGCCGAAAATGCAACCGTCCCGCCGTCATCAACATGCGGCAGCACAAACTGGCCCTCTGTGAGGAGCACTTTCCGGAGTGGTTTATCTCCTACACGGAGCGAACCATCCACCGCTACCGGATGTTTGGCCGGGAGGACCGGATTCTGGTCGCCGTGTCGGGTGGGAAGGACAGCCTGAGCCTCTGGGACGTGCTTCTGCGCCTGGGCTACACCGCCGATGGCCTCTACATAGACCTGGGGATTGATGGGGGGTTCGGGTACTCCCGTCGTTCCTGCGAGAAAGTCCAGGCCTTTGTGGCCGCCCATCCGGGGGTGCGCCTGCACGTGGTGGACGTGGCGGGAATGTACGGGGAGACCATCCCCGAAGTCGCCAGCCGGAAACTCCGGGGCCGGGATAAGCCCTGCGCGGTCTGTGGGCTCATCAAACGCCACGAAATGAATCGCGTCGCCCAGCAGGAGGGGTACACTGTCCTGGCGACCGGCCACAACCTGGACGACGAGGTCGCGGTTCTGCTGAGCAACGTCCTGCACTGGCAGACGGGCTACCTGCTCCGGCAGGCCCCCGTGCTGGTGGAACGGGACGGGATGGCCCGGAAGGTGAAGCCCTTCTGTCGGTCCTACGAGCGGGAGGTCGCCGCCTACGCGCTGGTTCAGGGGATTGATTACATTTACGACGAGTGCCCTTATGCGGTGGGCAACCTGACCAACTTCTACAAAGACCTGCTGGCCCGGCTGGAGACGGAGTCGCCGGGGAGCAAACTCCAGTTCTATCAGGGCTTCCTGAAGGCCCGGGAGGAGGGCTTCTTCTGCGCGGACGTCCAGGGGCCGGTGGAGATGCATCCCTGTCCCCGGTGTGGACAGCCCACAACGGTGCCGGGCCTCTGTGCGTTCTGCAGGCTCTGGGAGAGGGGCCGGATGGAGATGAACGCAGACCTGCGGGAGGAATGAGGAGGTGCAATGCGCAATCTGATGGTTACCGGAGGTGCCGGGTTCATCGGCTCCAACTTCGTCCGATACATGCTCCAGAAGTACCCGGACTACCGGGTCGTCGTCTACGACAAACTGACCTACGCGGGGAATCTGGCGAACCTCAAGGACGTCGCCGAGGCTTTCGGCGACCGTTATGCCTTCGTCCTGGGAGACATCTGCGATGCGGAGAAGGTTCGGGAGACTATCCGGACCTACCAGATAGACGCTATCGTCAACTTCGCCGCGGCGACCCACGTGGATCGTTCCCTGATGGAGCCGGACGAGTTCATCCGGACCGACGTTTTCGGGACCTACGTCCTGCTGGAGGCGGCGAAGGAGTTCGGGGTTGAGCGCTACCACCAGGTCAGCACCGATGAGGTGTACGGGGAGATTCTGGAGGGGCGGGCAAAGGAGACGGACCCGCTGCACACCCGGAGCCCGTACTCCGCCTCCAAAGCCGCGGGCGACCTGCTGTGCATCGCCTACTACACCAGTTTCGGGGTTCCCATCACCATCACGCGCGGCTCCAACAACATCGGTCCCTATCAGTACCCGGAGAAGGTGGTGCCTCTGTTCATCACCAACGCGATAGACGATCTCCCCCTCCCCCTCTACGGGGACGGCACGCAGATGCGGGATTACCAGTATGTGCTGGACCACTGTGAAGGGATAGACGTGGTGCTGCATAGGGGGAAAATAGGCGAGGTCTACAATCTGGGGACCGGTGTGGAGACGCGCAATATAGACATGGCGCGGGCCATTCTGGACCTGCTGGGCAAGCCCCACTCCCTGATCCAGCACGTGAAGGACCGCCCCGGCCACGATCGGCGCTATGCGCTGGACATCCGCAAGATCCAGGCGCTGGGGTGGACGTCCACCCACACCTTTGAGCAGGCGCTGGAGAAGACGGTGCGCTGGTACGTGGAGAACGAGTGGTGGTGGCGGCCCATCAAGAGCGGGGAGCACTACCGGGAGTACTACCGGCGGCAGTACGAAGGGCGGGAGATCCACCGGTAGGTGGGGGAGGGCCGCGGCCGATGCGCCGGGAGTTCCCTATTCTGGAGTTTGACCCCTCGTCCCCCGCCCTGATTGAGCCCTGTCGTCTGGTGCCCGTCCGCGGCGCGCCGGAGCACTGTGTCGTCTGCTTCTTCCGCGAGGTTGTGGAAGCGGTGGCGAGGGCACATTCGGCGGTGGTCCTCTTTGAGGACGAGTGGGAGGATGGCCCCCACCGCTTCTATGAAATCCGCTATGGCGGCCGTCGGCTGGCCTTTTTCCACCCCGGTGTCGGAGCGCCCGTGGCGGTGGGGATGCTGGAGGGGGCCATCGCGCTGGGGTGCCGGAAGTTCATCGCCTGCGGCGGTGCCGGCGTCCTGGATTCCACCATTACCGTCGGGGAGATCGTGGTGCCGGTAGCCGCCGTGCGCGACGAGGGGACCTCTTATCACTACCTGCCCCCGGGCCGGGAGGTGGAGGCCAGTCCGGCGGGAGTGGCGGCGATTGAGCGGACCCTTGGCAGGCACGGTATCCCCTATCGCCTGGGGAAGACATGGACGACGGATGCGCCCTATCGCGAGACGCGGGACAGGGTCCGGGTGCGGCGGGAGGAGGGCTGTTTGACGGTGGAGATGGAGGCCGCGGCCTTCTTCGCCGTAGCGAAGTTTCGTGGTGTGGCCTTCGCCCAGATGCTTTACGGCGGTGACGACGTGGGCGGGGACGAGTGGGACCACCGGGGATGGACTGGCCGGAAGGAACTCCGGGAGCGGCTCTTCTGGCTGGCCGCGGAGGCCTGTCTGGAGGTTGAGGGGCCCCCGTGAGCGGCATCCGTGCGGCGCTGCTGAAGTCCTTTGCCCGCGCCTGCAAGGAGTTCAGCCTGCTGGAAGCGGGGGATCGGGTCGCGGTGGCCCTCTCCGGCGGGAAGGACAGCACCTCGCTTCTGGACCTGATGCTTCGCTACCGGGAGCGAGCAGGGGTTTCGTACGAGGTGGTGGCCGTCCACGTGGTGGGGACGGCGGCGGGGTTTCCCGACCTCACGGGGGTGCTGCGGCCCTGGCTGGAAGGACTGGGGGTGGAGTACCGGTTTGTCCCTCTGGAGTTGCCCCCCGGCGAGCCGCTTCCGCCGGACTGTTTCCGGTGTGCGTGGAATCGGCGGAAAGCGCTCTTTCTGGCCGCCGACGCGCTGGGATGCAACAAACTGGCCCTGGGGCATCACGCGGACGACGCGGCGGTCACGGCGCTTTTGAACCTGCTGTTCACGGGGCGGCTGGAGACGCTGGAGCCGAGGGTCTCCTTTTTCGGGGGGCGGATCACGGTCATCCGCCCGCTGATTTACATCCCGGCGAAGGACCTGGAGCGTTATGCGCGGTGGTCGGGCTTCCCGCTGGCCCCACGGGGCGAGGCCCCTCGGGCCGTGGCCCCGCCGTGCCCCTATCAGCCGGACGACCACCGCCGCCGGGTCGCGGCGTTTCTGCGCAGTTTCGGCGGCCGCCAGCAGGAGATGATCCGGGCGAACCTGTGGCGGGCGGCGCGCCAGGCGGCCGCCGGGCGGAATGTTTCACGTGAAACATCAGGGGCCCCTCACGGGGCCTGAATGAACAAAAACACCGGGTCCACCCGGTCGTTCACCTGGGAGATCTCCACGTCCTCGTGGATCAGCCCCGCCCAGCAGTACTGGGGATTCCGCTTCCCCTCCACGCTGACGAACCGGATGCCTCCCGTCACCACTGCGCGGGTGAAGGGCGGCAGGTAGAGGTGACCCTCGTCGTCCTTCACCAGGACGCTGGCATCCCCCACCGCCCAGCGCCACGGATAGTTGATCAGCGCGTTCTCGCAGTGGATCCCGACCCGGAACACGCCGGACTGGATCGTCTCCCCCAGCGTGGCGTAGTTCTGGTCGCTGTCGTAAACCGTTCCCGGCGGCGGGCCGCTGGTGCGGATGGGGACGGGGCTGTCGTTCTCCACCGTCAGCGTGAACCACAATGTCTCCCCCAGCGCGACGCTCCGCGCCGACCACTCCACCTCGCCGTTCAGGATGTAGGCCCGCGGCACTCCGCCGTTCTGGATGGTCAGCGTGGAGGTCGCCACCACCCGCTGGCCCAGGGCGTCCTCCACCTCCGCCCAGACCGTGTACGTCCCATCCGGCGGGGGATCGGCGCCCAGGTCCACCCCCGCATCGTAGTCAAAGGTGTGCAGTCCTCGCTCCCCCGGCCGGGCCGGGCTCCGCTCATCCTCCGCTACGTGGTACCGGGTCCCGTCCGCCCCCACCAGATAGACCAGCAGCGTCGCATAGGGCTTGGTCACGAAGACGTTCATCCGGGCCCGGTCGCTGATGCCGTCCCGGTTCGGTGTGAAGACCGGCGGGGAGACGGTGAAGTTGCGCAGTTCCGGGAGCGCCGTGTCGGCGTCGGCAACCGTCAGCGCCCCCGTGACCTGTTCCGTGTGGCCCGACTCGTCTGTCGCCTCCACCACCCAGGTGTAGACGCCGTCTGGCAGGACCCGCCGGACCACGGTGAAGCCCTCAAAGTTCTCTCCGGGGAGCATGTACCCCTCTACAATGCCGGAGAAGTAGACGGAATAGGGCTCTCGCTCCCCCGTCGGCGCCCGCGGCTCCCGATCCCGAAAGACGTACCGGTGGCCGGCCTCGTCCAGGAAGTAGATGGAGAGCCAGGCGGAGCGGGAAAGGCGGTACTGGATGCGCAGGACGTCGTCCACCCCGTCGGCGTTGGGGGTGATGCGGTCTTTGGAGAAGGAGACCTCCGAGAGCAGCGGCTGTTCGCCGCACCCGCCCAGCAGGACGGCCGCGGCCAGCAGGACCAGCAATGGGGCAAGCAGTCCGTGTCCCTTCATAGCGGAGGGAATTATAGCACGGGGAATGGGCCTGACAAGTGGGAAAAGTTGCGGCGGCGGCCCGAAGG
>DAOUBO010000500.1:0-4478 GCA_034432695.1 Anaerolineae bacterium
AAATTTTCTTTTTCTCTGCGTTCTCTGCGGTTGATCAAAACCACCAGCGTCCAGGTGGCGATGCAGGCCGCCAGCGCGTCGTTGTTGACCAGGCCGGAGGTGAAGAGAAAGCCGGGCGTGAGGGCGACCGTCATCGCCGCCCCCGCCGCGACCCATTCCCTCTCCGGAAAGAGCGTCCGGGCCAGGCGGTACGTCCCCCAGACCGTCCCGGCGCCGAAGAGGACGGAGAGCAGGCGGGCCAGATGGATCGCCAGCGCCGCCCCCCGGTACGGAAACCGCTCCGCGTCCGTGTGGATGTAGTGGTTCTGGTTATCCCGCTCCCCGGTGGGGAGGACGGCGGGGAAAGGGTTCTCCCGCCGGTAGAGGTCCGGCAGGTCCTCCTGCGGCACCCAGCGGGTCAGGGCCGCCGCCAGCGCGTAGTAGAGGGGCGGCTGGCTGGCCTCCTGCCGGGCCATGTGCGGGTACCGGTCCGGCGGCTGGCGGGGCAGCGCCCCGTTCTCCGCGATGTACCGGACGTAGGCGTAGTGCCAGGACTCGTCGTTCCCCTCAAAGAGGGGGACGGTGAGACTGTAGAGCAAAGCCAGAAACGTGAAGAGTAAGACGTGAAACGTGGGGCGGGGAGAGTTCATGGGATGATGACCGTCGCGATGCCCTGGGAGAATCCATTGTGCCTCTGTGAGAGAACGAATCCGCTCTGTTGGGATTGTAGGATGAACCGACAAAATGTCAAGGCAGAGTTGCGCGTCCAGCGGTCCTGCGCTATGATACCCCCGGAGGGGGGATGACCGTTCCGCTGCGCATCGTTCTGGGATTGCTGGGGCTGAGCCTGCTGGGGCTGAGTATGACCAACGCCCCGGTCTATCTCCATCTGGCCTACCTCTGGGCCTTCCTCATTGTCGGGAGTTGGGTCTGGTCCCGGCTGGCGCTGCGCGGGCTTTCGGTCCAGCGCCGGTCCCGGGTTCTCCGCTCCCAGGTGGGGCAGGTGTTTGAGGAGCGATTTGAGGTTCGCAACGCCGGTCGCCTGACCCATCCCTGGGTGGAGGTACGGGACCGCTCGCCCCTCCCCTCCTTCCAGGGGTCGCGGGTTCTGACGATGCTTCGGGGCCGGTCTACCTACTCCTACCGGGCCCGGGCCCGCCTGACCCGGCGCGGTCTCTTTCCCCTGGGGCCGACGGAACTGGTCTCCGGCGATCCCTTTGGCCTCTTTCCCGTCCGCCGGGTGTTTCCGCCTGCCGCGTCCCTTCTGGTGTATCCGATGACGGTGTCCATCCGCCTCTTCCCCTCCCCTCCCGGGCTGTTGCCCGGCGGGGAGGCGCTCCGCCGCCGAACCCCTCAGGTCACTCCCAACGCAGCGGGCGTCCGGGAGTACGTGCCCGGAGACCCGTTGAATCGCATCCACTGGCCCAGCACCGCGCGCCGGGATCGGCTCATCGTGAAGGAGTTTGAACTGGACCCTCTGGCGGATGTGTGGATCGTTGTAGATGCCGATCGGGGAGTCCACGTTTCCCGCGGGGAGGTAGCCATGCCGGGCGCGCTGGAGACCCTCTGGGCCCCCTGGTTTCAGGCCACGCTCCCCCCGTCCACCGAGGAGTACGCGGTGACCATCGCCGCCTCCCTGGGGGAGTATTTCCTCCGCCAGGGGCGGGCCGTGGGGCTGATCGGGTGGGGCGCCACGCCGACGGTTCTCCCGCCCGACCGGGGCGGGCGTCAGTTGAACAAGATGCTGGAGGCCCTCGCCGTCCTCCGGGCCGACGGGACTTTCCCCCTCCCGACCCTTCTGAAAGCCCGGGCCCGCCACCTCCCGCGAGGGAGCACCCTCATCGTGATCACCCCTTCGGTCCACCCGGAGGTCGCCATCGCGCTGGACGAACAGGCCCGGCGCGGGCTGCGGCCCATCGCCGTCCTTCTGGATACGGCGACCTTCGGGGGGCCGGAGGGAACCGGCGCCCTGGCCGCCACGCTGGTGGCCGTCCGTATCCCCGTCTATCGGATTCCCTTCGGCGCAGACCTGACGGCCGTGCTTTCCGGTTAGGGGGAAGACGACGCGCCCTGCGGGGGCTCAAAGCCGGGGCCGTAGTGATAGGCGGCCCGGCGGGGCGCATACCTGCTGACGAAGCGGTCGTGGTAGAGCAAGTTCCCGGCCGCATCGTAGACCCAGCGCTCCACCGTCGCCGTCAGCCCGTTCTGCGCCGTCTGCCACGCCACCACCGTCCCCGGCGGCAGGTCCGGGTCCAACTGATAGATGGGCGGGCCCGGCTCCGTGATGTCGGTGACCGTGGGGCCCTGGAGGACCACCCGCCGCCCGTCGTCGGTGGAGTAGAACCGGAAGATCAGGCGATGGGTGGCCTCTTCTACCTCCGTCTCTATCAGGAGCGCTGCGTCCCGGTCGTTGCGGAACTTGAAGTCCACCAGCGGCGCGTAGACCGTTGCGTCCAGGCCGGGGCCGTGGCCGCGCAGTTCGTAGTAGCCCACCCGGTGGTAGTGGGCCCACCGTTCCAGAATGGGGTAGCCCCCTTTCAGCGCGGCCCGGAACGCCGTCGTGGAGACCTGGCAGATCCCCCCGCCGACCTCAATGGCCAGTTGTTCCCCTAAGGTGACGTAGGCCTCGTCGTACCCGGCCTCTTTGCTGACCTCGCCCAGGTAGGCGTTGAAAGAGAAGACCTCTCCAGGGCCGATGACCAGGCCGTCAAACTTGCTGGCAGCCAGCCGGATGTTGTGGTCCCGGCCCGAAGGGGAGCCGATGAAATACGAATCCCCCACGGCGACCAGGTCCCGGATACCCAGTTCGGCCGCGGTGGCGGACTCGGGGTATCGGGGCGGGACGACGCTCAGGGCCAGCGGGGCGCTATGGTGCCCCGCCTGGACCGCCGCCAGAATGTTCTGGACGCTCGCCTCCACGTCCAGGGCGCGACCGGGGGAGGAGGGGGCGATGGGGATCAGATTCCCCGTCCTCTGGTCAAAATGGAAGCGGGCGTCCACCGGCTCTATCGCCAGGGCAGGGGCCAGGGTTTCCAGATAAGCCCGGAGTTTCTCCCGGTCCAGGGTGACGTTCAGCCGGTCCCCCTGGATGGCGACGGCTATCATCCCGGCCAGTTCTTCGGGGGAGAGGAACCAGGGGCCGGGGTCGCCTTCCCGGGGGTTCGGGAGCAGGAGGACGAAGGGCTGAGAGAGGAGGGCTTCCGCCTGAAGCCGCGCCGCTTCGGCATCGGCCACCTGAGGGAAGACGTCCCGCACGACCAGGCTCACAGCGCCGCCGGTGGGGGATTGGATGGCCTGCCGGAGGGCCTGGAGAGTGCTTTCCACATCCAGCGCCCGGCCAGGGCGGGCCGTTGTGGTCCGGACCTGGGTGCCCTCCAGAGTGAGGGCGGCCTCCACGGGGGGAACGTTGATGTGCTCGGCCAGGGACTGGAGGTAGAGGCGGGCGGCCCTTTCGTCCCAGGAAAGGATAGGAGAAAGGGAACGGCCGTTGATAAGCAGGAGGAGATGGGTCAGCGGTCCGTCGTCCGGCCCCCGACCGATACGGAAGGCGGCCTGCGCGGTGGCTTCCGCCTCCAGCCGGAGGCCGAGGTCCGCCGGGGTCGGAGTCCACGACCCCCCTGGCCCGACGAAGGTCACCGACGGGAGGGCCAGCGCGGCCTCCAGGCGCCGGGCCGCCTCCGGAGGCCGCAATCCCCCCACCGAAACCCCCCAGACGTGGACGCCGGGATAGATGCGGTCGGCACACCCGGCCTCATAGGCCAGGGTCAGCCCGATGGCTCCCACCACGCAGAGCCCCACGAAGAGGAGAAAGGCAGGCCACCCAGCAGGATGGCGGTCCATCGTCCTCCTAAAAAACTCCCGCGGGCCGGAAGGCCCGCGGGAGGTTGCCGTTCGGCCCTACCACCACACCGCGTCCAGTTCCTCGTCGGGGACATCCCAGACGACGTTGTGCGGCGGGAGCGGCTCGTACTTCATGAACTCGGGCACCCGGTCGTGGGCTTTGGTGAAGCCGGCCGCCCGGTTGAAGGCCAGTTCCTTCTCCATGATCTCCTTGCCGATCCGGGCCACGTCGTCGGTCGTCCAGTCCGCGCCCAGGACGCCCGCGCACTCCTCCACCAGCCCCTCAAAGCCGCTGGGGATGTCCAGGATGGCGAAGGCGATGAAGAGGCAGTGGCCGGAGGAGTCAATGAAGGCGGTCGTGATCTGGAAGTTGCGGGAGAGGTCCGCCTTCTTGACGTCGCGCGGGTCGGCCTTCCCACCGACGCTGAGGATCTCGGGCGCGATGGTGTAGCCGGCGGTGTGGTCGGCGCCCATGGTGGAGGTGGCATAGGTGACGCCGATCCCCTTGACGGCGCGCGGCTCGGAGGCGGGGGCATTTTGGCGCCTCCCGCGCCCGGCGGCGGCTGGCCCCCCTGCCAGTCGCCGAAGGGCAGCAGGCCCGCGTCCATCGCCACCGCCAGCGTGCCACCGGTCTCAATGGTGTCCAGGCCGATGTCGTT
>DAOUBO010000501.1:0-2274 GCA_034432695.1 Anaerolineae bacterium
CATATGTGGGCTTTATCCATTTGCCGATGCCCATATATATGGGTGGCCTGTAGGCCGAAATGAATTTCGGCTTACATCCATATGGGTGGCCCGTAGGCCGAGATGAATTTCGGCTTACATCCCGGCGGTTTATCCAAAGTCCGGTGAGCACAGTTGGCGTTACTTTTCCCGGATCAGCAACCACGACCAGTATCGCCAGGCGGTATGAATGCTGATGAGGACGCCGATGAGAAGCGGGGTGTGAAAGGCGACCAGGCTGAACCCGGGCGAAAGCAGGGTGGAGAGCGTCGGTTCCTGCGCCAGAAAGGCGGAGGTGCGAAGGATCTGGACCAGCGCGGCGACGGCGATGAAGGCTCCCCCGAGCAGAAACCGTCGGTAGAATGGGGGCATTCGGGTGACTTCCCCCAGCCGACGGCTGAGGTTCAGGTAGAGGTCCAGCATAAACAGCAACACCAGCAGGACGACGGGCCCCAGCGGGGCCAGCAGGACGCGTACGGCGGTCGTGGTCGTCGGAGGGCTCATTGTGACCTGCCCATCATCGCTCGTTTGAGGACGAAGGTCCCGGCCAGCAGGGCCAGGCCGCCCGTGAAAAGGAGCGCGTCGGCGGCCGGGAGCCCCACGAACTCGGGAGCGACTACCAGATACCAGGCAGCACCTGCGGGAAGCGCGAGAAGGGGAAACAGGAAGATCCACGCATGGGCCCGTTGTCCGGAGGACCGCTCGTAGAAGCGGGCGATTCTCCAGAGCAGGAAAATCAGGAGGGCGATGCCCAGCCAGGCGATTCCGATGACGATCCGAATCAGGGTGACCATCGGGCTCACCGGCGAACGAAGGCCTGAACAAAGGAGTCGGCCATCCGACGGGCGCTGCCGCTCATAATCCCCTCATGTCCCTCAAACCGGGAGCGGACCTCAATCCCCCGCGGGGTGATGTCAAACTGACGGATCTCCTTGTCGTGGTCGCTGCCGCGCATTTTGAGAACCAGCAGGGCCTTGTGGACCGCGCTCTCTATCTCCACATACCGCAGGAGAATGTAGGTGTCCACGATGAAGGGGATACCCATCTCGTATCCTTCCGATGGTTGCCCCAGCAGGACCGGACTCTCCCAGGTCAGGATGGACGTCAGGCCTTCCCGTTTCAGGCCGTTGATGAAGGTGTAGGCGAAGTGGCGCAACTGGAGGGGGTCCTGGGTCAGGCGCTGGAAGTGGGAGAGGCTATCCACCAGGATCCGACGGGCCCCCATCTCCCGCGCCAGAGCCTCAATCTGCCCCCCTACAGCCTGGAGGTCGGCGACGGAAACTTCGGGGCTGGTCATCACGACGCGCAGTTTCCCTTCCTCCTCCAGTTGTCGGAAATCCCAGCCGAAGTTGGCCGCGTCCCGGTAGAACTGGCTGGGGAACTGCTCAAAGGTCAGGATGATCCCGGGCTCTCCGTAGTCCACAATCCCGTGGTAGATGAACTGCATGCCGAGGGTGGTTTTCCCGGTGCCCGGCGCGCCTTCCACCAGGGTGGCCGTTTGGGGGAGAAGCCCCCCGCGCAGCATCTCGTCCAGCCCTGCGATCCCCGTCCTGACACGTTCCATAGTGGTCCCTCCTTTTCGCCAGCGGCTTATCGCATGCCCCGGATGAGGTAGTAGATGGCCTTTACCCGGAAATGGCGGTCGGTGGCGGCCTCCATGAACCGCCGGATGAGCCTGCGGATTTCCGGATCGGGGGAGAGGGAATACACGGTCATATCCCCCAGGCGATGCTCCACCAGCACGCCCCGCGCGACCAGGTCGGCCAGTTCCGCCCGGGTCGTCTCCAGATTGCGGCCGGCGTAGCGGGCGATATTTTCCGCTGTGTCCGTGGTATAGGGATTCTCGCTGAAAAACCGGATCAGGTCCCATTTCACGAAAGAGTTCACCCGCGTGCGCAGAAAGTCCAGAAGTTCCGGGTCCATATCGGCCACAACACGGCCCACCAGGTCTTCGCGCTCCATATGAGTCCTCCGATCATTGACGACCGACGACGGACAACGGACCGCTGACGACGGGTCATTACTCCAGAGGGGGCAGTTTGTATAGAGGCCGGCCTGCCGTGGCTCGCTCCCACAGGTCCAGCAGTTCTTCGCGATGCTCCAAGGCTCACTCAATGGTCATTCCCATGGGGGGGATGGTTCATTTTCACCCGAAATGGGTGACACTTTTGGCTGGCGGCATTTTTGCCGCCTGGTGCCCTCACCCCACCCCCTGCCCCCTCCCCTCGCCTCGGGCGAGCCCCACGGGGCGAGGCC
>DAOUBO010000502.1:0-3884 GCA_034432695.1 Anaerolineae bacterium
CGAGATGCCCGTCAGGGGGTACGATACTTTGGGACTGTTAAGGTACGATACTACAAGACAACCAGGGGTATGATACTACAAGACCTTACAGATAATCCGACCTACCGAAAGTACCCGGCACGCGGGCCTGCCCAAGCGATCCGGCCAGGAGGAAGGACTATGGCGTCGTCCGTTCGCATTGTGGAAGTTGTTCAGCAGATGCCTCCCGAACTCCGATTCCCGATGATGGGGCTGGTGGAGGCCCTTCGGCAGGATTTCCGGGAGGAGTTCGCGGTCCGGCGGGAGGACCTTCAGGCCCTCCAGAAGGCCGTCCAGGACCTGGGGGACGCACAAGCGCGCACCGAGGAAGCCGTCACCCAACTGACCACGGCCCAGGCCCGGACGGAGGAGCGGGTCGCCCGGCTGGAGGAAGTGCTCCAGGAGCAGATCAGGGCCCTGCGGGAGGCAGTGGAGGCCATTCAGATGTGGCAGAAGAGCACGGAGGATCGGCTGGGAGTCCTGGATGGCTTTTACCTGGAGGCCAAATTTGAACGCAAGGCCTCGGCCATCCTGGGAAGGGTTCTCCGCAAAGTTCGGATCGCCTCGCAGGAGCAACTGGAAAGCCTGGAGCAGGTCCTTCCCGAGCCGGATCTGGAGGACCTCATCTGTGCGGACTTCGTGGTACGCGGACGAGTCAAAAGAGTGCCCGGAGAGCCGGAGGTCTGGGCCGCGGTAGAGGGCTCCAGCGTTGTGGATGAGAGGGATGTGACCCGGGCGGCGCGGCGGGCGGCGATCCTCCGCAAGGTCGGCTATACCGCCATCCCGATCGTCGCGGGGCGGAGATTGACGGCGGAGGCCTTCCGCGTGGCCGCTGTGGAGAACGTCGTTGTGATCACCGACGGGGCGTCCCGCTTCTGGAGGGAGGCGCTGACGGCCGCCGGGGTTGAACTGCCCCCAGACTGGAAGCCGCCGGAGGAACTGTATTAGCGCCCCGATGGACCGGTTCCGTTCCCCGGTGCTCTTCCTTTACCTGCTCGCCTTTGTCGGCGGCGCCGTCTCTCTCGGCGTGGAACTGGCTGCATCGCGGTTGCTGGCGCCCTTCTTCGGGGACTCGCTCCCGGTCTGGGCGGCCATCATCGGACTGATCCTGCTGTACCTGACGGTGGGGTATTTTCTGGGAGGGCGCTGGGCCGATCGCTCCCCCCGCGCGGCCACCCTCTACCAGATTGCCCTGTGGGGCGCTTTCGCCGTTGGGGTTCTCCCCTTCGTCTCCCGTCCCATCCTCTGGACGGCGGCGGAGGGGGTGCTTCGCCTTCGGATTCCTGCCGTGGTGGGGCCCTTCGTCGCCGTCCTGCTCCTCTTTGCCGTTCCGGTGACGCTGCTGGGGTGCCTTTCTCCCTTCATCATCCGGCTGCTGACGGCGCGTCTGGAGCGGGCGGGCGCAGTCGCCGGACAGGTCTACGGAGTCTCCACCATCGGGAGCCTGGGGGGAACGCTGGCGACCGTCTTTGGGCTGGTCCCCACACTGGGGACCCGGCTCACGTTTGTTGTTCTCTCTCTGGTCCTGCTGGCGGTGGCGCTGATCGGCCTGGGGAGGGAGCATCCCCGACGGGCCGCCCTTTACCTCTGGATGCCCGTCCTGATCCTGGCGCTGGCCCTCAGCGGGCGGGGGCGCCCCGTGAAGCCCCAGGCCGGGGCCGTCTACGAGGCCGAGTCGGCCTACAACTACATTCAGGTCGTGGAGCGGAGCGGGTGTCGTTACCTTTTCCTGAACGAGGGGCTGGGCATCCAGTCCGTCTACTGCCCCGGCGCGCGTCGGGTTGGGGGGACGTGGGACCTTTTCGCCATCGCGCCTTTCTTCAACCCCCCGCCCTTTCCGCCCTCGGAAGTCCGGTCGCTGGCGATGGTCGGTCTGGCCGGGGGAACCATCCCCAAACTTTATACGTCCTTCTTCGGGCCTATCCCGATAGAGGGGGTGGAACTGGACCCGGAGGTCGTCGCGGTGGGGCGGGAGTTTTTCGGCATGACGGAGCCCAACCTGCGGGTGATGGTGGGAGACGGTCGGGCCTTCCTGGCCCGGAGCGATCGCCGCTACAGCGTTGTCGCGGTGGACGCCTATCGGCTCCCCTACATCCCCTGGCACCTGACCACGGTGGAGTTCTTCCGGGAAGTCCGCCGCCACCTGGAGGAGAGCGGAGTTGTGGTGGTGAACGTGGGGCGGGTTCCAGGGGACGATCGCCTGGTCGCGGCCATCGCGGCCACGCTGGGGGAGGTCTTCCCGTCGGTCCACGCGATAGAGATCCCCGGCTCCTTCAACACCGTTCTCGTCGCGACCGTCCGACCGACGGTCCCGGAAAACCTGCAGGCCAATCGGGTTGACCTGGAGGACCCGGCGCTGCGGGCGATTGCGGACGAGGCGCTGGCGAACCTGCGCCCCATCCCATCTGGCGGCATCGTCCTCACCGACGACCGCGCGCCGGTGGAGGCCATCACACACGCCGTCATTCTATCCTACCTGTTTGGACGAGAGTGAGGATCGGGACGCAGGTCTCACGCTTCACCCTTCACGCTTTACGTTTTACGTTTCACGCCTCACGCCCCATCTTTTCGGAGGTTGCCATGCCAAAAATCCTTCGCGGGCCCGGTACGTATCTTTTTCCGTTGCCTGTCGTGCTGGTCAGTTGCGGGACGGGCGAACAGGCCAATCTCATCACCCTTTCCTGGGTAGGGACGGTCTGTTCTTCGCCGCCGTCTATTGGGATCTCGGTTCGTCCGGAGCGGCACTCCCACGCGCTGATCCAGGAGTTGGGAGAGTTCGTCGTGAACCTGCCGATGGCCAACCAGGCCTGGAAAGTGGACTACTGCGGCCGCGTCTCCGGCAGGGATACCGACAAATGGGCCGCGTGCGGCTTCACCCGTGCGCCCGCAACGCAGGTGCGGGTCCCTCTGGTCGCCGAGTGCCCGGTCAACATAGAGTGCCGGGTACGGCAGGTGGTCCCTGTGGGCAGCCATGACCTGTTCATCGGGGAGGTTCTGGCTGCCCATCTGGACGAGGCCGTTCTGGACGAGGAGGGTCGGGTGGACTATGCGCGTCTGGCGCCCTTTTTCTACTCTGGCCGGGACTACTGGCGTCTGGGGGAGGCGCTCGCGCCGGTGGGCTTCTCCCGCACCCAGGGCGCCGATCGGGTGTCCTCTATTTTGACCGGAGGGAAGCGGTAGTGGACCCATTGCTCCAGTTTCCACTGGCTCTTGCGCTGATCGTTTTCGCCGCTAAGGCGTCTGGCTACGTGAGCACGTGTTTGGGGCTGCCGGCGGTGCTGGGGGAGTTGCTGATCGGCCTCATCCTGGGCCCGACGGCTCTGAACATGCTCGGCTGGCCTATTTTCTCCGGCGGTCACCTGGAGGAGACGCTGGGCGACATGGCCCATCTGGGCGTCCTCTTCCTGATGTTCATCGCCGGTCTGGAAGTAGAGATGGAGGCGATGCGGCGGGCTGGGCGGCCTGCCATCTGGGCCGGCGTCCTGGGGGTTCTGGTGCCTATCGGCCTGGGGCTGGGGGTATCGCTCCTCTTCGGATTCGGTCCGCTGGAGGGGATGTTCATCGGCTTGATGCTGGCCGCGACCAGTGTGAGCATCTCTGCGCAGACGATGATAGAACTGGGCGTCCTGCGCAGCCGGGTGGGGGTGGCACTCCTGGGCGCCGCCGTCGTGGATGACCTTCTGGTCATCCTGCTGGTCTCCGTCTCTACCGCGATGATCGGCGGAGGAAGCGGCCTCGGGCAAATCCTCTGGGTCATGGCGCGCATGCTCCTCTTCCTGGCCCTTGCCATATGGCTGGGAGCACGCTGGATCCCCCGCCTACCGGTCCCGGGGGGGCGGCTGGCGCGCAGCGAGGGGGGGCGGGGG
>DAOUBO010000503.1:0-2598 GCA_034432695.1 Anaerolineae bacterium
GCGCAACCCCCATCTCTTCGCCTAACTTCCGCCGCCCGCTTTTTATGGGGTTGCCTTTTCGGTTTTTCGGGGTATCATGCGGGCAGGCGGAAGTTAGGCGAAGAGATGGAGGTTGCCATGCAGAGCCACGACTATCGCGAGGTCTCCCCCGAACGCGCGGGGGAAGGCATCAGCATCCGATGGGTGATCGGAAAGCCCGAAGGAGCCCCAAACTTCGCTATGCGGGTGATTGAGTTTGAGCCGGGGGCCGTCTTCGCCCCCCACCAGCATCCCTACGAGCACGAGATCTTTGTCCTGGAGGGAGAAGGCATCGCTCATGGGCCGGAGGGCGAAGTCCCCATGCGCCCCGGCGTCGCCCTCTACATCGCGCCGAACGAACCCCACGGCTACCGGAACACCGGGAGCACCGTCCTGCGCTTCATCTGCGTTATCCCCCATCCGGAGGGATAGACGCAGGTCTGTGCCGTGGGGGGGAGGCAACTGCGAGCAGTTGCCCTTGCACCAACCATCCGTGGCTGAAATTCTCAGAACCCAGAGGAGTCCTGATGAGCATACCCGACCTGACCTTCCTCCACGCCCCCAGCCTCTACGACTTCCGGCGGCGGGCCACTCTCTGGGGGCCTATCTCCGACGTGGTCCCCTCCACCCCTATCTACGATATGTACCCCATCGGCTTCGCCGCCCTCTGCGATTATCTGGAACAGCACGGCTTCCGGACCCGCATCGTCAACCTGGCGGTGCGAATGGTCCGCTCCGACCGGTTTGACGCCGAGGAGTTCATTGCCCGCCACCCCTCGCGCGCTTTCGGAATAGACCTCCACTGGCTCCCCCATGCCCAGGGCGCACTGGAGGTCGCCCGCATCGTTCGGGAACATCACCCGGAGAGCCCTATCATCTTCGGGGGGTTCTCCTCCACCTACTTCCACGAGGAACTCATCCGCTACCCGCAGGTAGACTACATCCTGCGGGGGGATTCCACTGAGGAGCCGCTGCGGATGCTGATGGAGTGCATCCGGGACGGCCGGGATCCTGTGGACGTTCCCAACCTGACCTGGAAAGACCGTCGGGGAGAGATTCACATCAACCCCCAGACCTACTTCCCCTCCGATCTGAGCCACATCCGGCCCGGCTTCCTTCAGATGGTTCGTTCCGTCATCCGGGACCGGGACCTGGTCTCCTACGCTCCCTTCGCCCACTGGCTGGACTATCCCATTATGGCGGTGCTGACGGCGCGGGGGTGTACTCAGCACTGCGCGGTCTGCGGGGGGTGCTCGGAGGGACATGCCCGGATGTCAGGGCGACGGTGGCCGGCGTTTCGCTCTCCGGAGGACCTGGCTCAGGACGTTCGGGAGGCCCGGCGGCTGAGCCGGGGGCCCATCTTCATCCTGGGCGAACTTCGCCTGGCCGGGATGGACTATGCCCGCCGCTTCCTGCGGGCGGTCCAGGGCGTTCCCGGCCCCTTTATGATGGAGTTCTTCTGGCCGGTGGACCGGGCTTACGCCGAGGAACTGGCCGCCGCGCTCCCTGACCTCATCGTGGAGTTCTCCCCGGACTCCCACGACCCGGCCGTTCGCAGGGCTCTGGGAAAGGGATACACCAACGAGGGGATAGAAGAGACCATCCGCAACTGCCTGGATGTGGGGTGCCGTCGGTTTGACCTGTTCTTCATGATCGGCCTTCCCCAGCAGACACCTGCCTCGGCGCTGGAGACGGTGGAATACTGCGAGCGTCTGCTCCGGCAGGTCAACGGCGACCCGCGGCTGATCCCCTTCACTGCCCCGCTGGCTCCGTTCCTGGACCCCGGAAGCCTGGCCTTTGAGCACCCGGACCGGTTCGGCTACCGGCTCTTCTGCCGGACGCTGGAGGACCACCGGCGAGCCCTCCTGGCCCCTACCTGGAAGCACATCCTCTCCTACGAGACGGTCTGGATGGATCGGGACACGCTGGCAGAGACGACCTACGAGGCCGGGTTCCGCCTGAACCGCCTCAAGGCCCGCTACGGGATCGTCTCCCCGGAGAAGGCGAAGGAGACGGAGGAGCGCATCGGACGGGCCCGTTCCCTGATGGCGCGCATTGACCGCCTGCTGGCGACGGCGTCACCGGAGGAGGTGGAGCGGGAGATGCTGCGGCTCAAGCCCGAGATAGACCAGGCCAACACCTCCACCGTGTGCGACAAACGGGAACTGGACGTTCCCATTGGCTGGCCGCCATTCCACCTCTGGGAACTCTTCAAACTGGGAGTCGGCGAAATCTGGCGGATGGCCTGGAGGAACGGGCGCCGATAAAACGCGCCGGCTGCGCTTTCTGCCGCCTTGTGCTTCCGGAAGATTGAAGTAAAATTACACCGGGAACTCTGTGTTCCCGGACTTTGGACAAACTGAAAGGGCCAGGGAGAGCGCCTTACCTATGTGGGCTTTATCCATTTGCCGATGCCCATATATGGGTGGCCTGTAGGCCGAAATGAATTTCGGCTTACCTATGTGGGCTTTATCCATTTGCCGATGCCCATATATGGGTGGCCCGTAGGCCGAAATGAATTTCGGCTTACATCCCGATGGTTTATCCAAAGTCCAGTGCGTTCACCGCGCCCCAATTTAT
>DAOUBO010000504.1:0-3313 GCA_034432695.1 Anaerolineae bacterium
TCTCGGTGGAACACGGCGACCGCCCTGTCGTCATAGTTAACATCACCGTAGACGGTGATGACGAGACCGTGAAGATTTTTCATTGGGTTGACCAGGGAACTGAGCCCCATACCATTCGGGCACGTAGCGGCAGGGGGTCCGCCCTCCCGTTTTCTCCATACCGCCCGGCAATTGGCGGGAAATTCCCCCAGTACACAGTCTCAAAGCCGACAAGTTATGGCGACCACCAGTTCGCTTATTCTGTTTCTCACCCCGGGATCGCCCCGCGTTACCTTGTGAGGGCAGCGGAGACTCTGGTAAAGGATCAGATGCGGTCAAAGATTGATGAGATGATTGCCAAACTGTCCAGATCGCTGGGCGTTGAGATTGTGTTTAAGGTGACAGGCAGATGAAGGATTATGTGATCATCGCGGATTTCGCTGCTGTTGCTGGTGGGTTTGTCAGAGATCGCGACTCGGCCGGTGACGTTGACGTCATCGTTCGGTCCGATCAAATCGGGGACAACTTCCTGATCCCTGGCGACTCCATCGCGCTGCAGGTTCGTAACGCGCTGTCAGAACTTCTTGGGATTGACCGCCACTCTGCCCAGATCCATCTGGTGAGTTCTCCACAGGGGCCCCACTCTGATTACATCCCGGTGGCAGATCTTGTTCTGCGTTTTCGCGATGAGGCCGTTCTCCATGAAGTCAAGGGCAGACCACCAAACTGGCCGACCAAGCCCAGAAAGGCCTACTACTCAGTTAACGGACCGAACTTTACCAGCATATGGGAAGAGTGGGGGAAGGAAAACATGCCATTTGCCGTTGAGCCGAAGTGGAATGGATGGAGAATTCGGGCAACCAGTAGCACTGTTGAAACAGAGTCAGGCGACGATATCTCAGACCTTGTGCCGGAAATCGTCTCCGTTGTTCCGGACGGCTATGTTCTGGATGGGGAGTTGATGTTCGTTGCGAACGGCCAGTTTGTTCCTCGCCACCTCCTGCCCGGTATCCGGGCCAGGCCACCAGAGTGGGTGGCTGAGCCGAAATTCTTTGACGTTCTCCAATCCCCCGATGGTCCGACGGATCAGATGCCATACCATGACCGTCGGGAACTGCTTGAGGAGATCCTCCCGGAACAGTTCGTGACGCCGGCCGTAATCTGCCAGTCAGAGGATTCTCTGGGAAAGGCCTGGGAGTTGGCGTTTGTGCCTGGTTCTGAGGGTGTCGTAATGAAGCCACTGGATTCCACGTTGACCAATCCGCGGTGGGCAAAGATCAAGAGATTGCTAAAGGTTTCAGCCGTTATCGTGGAAAAGGAGCGGCGTGAGAATGGTTTTGTCTACGACTGCCAGTGGGCCGATGGAGGGACAACTGGCAGGACAATGGTGACCAAACTTGAGGCGGAGCCTGGGGATACGATAACGGTCGTCTGCCAGGAGCTTGTTCCGGTCGGAGATGATCTCCGGTTTCAGAATGCTGTCCCCATCAGTGTTGGTGGCACACCGATGACGAAAGAAGAGGCCGCCAAAGCGATGGTTCGCCACATTAGCGGGAGTCCGGAGCAGAAGTATTTTGCCGGATCCCATATGCCGTTTGTTGGCATCGGCACGAAAGCCAGGGTTGCCAGTCAGATCTTAGAATTATTCACCGACCACGATGTATACTGCGAGCCATTCGTCGGGGCTGGTGGGTTCTTTTTCCGGAAACCGAAGGTTCGCGGGATTAAAGAGGTCATCGGAGATCTTGATCGCACGAAGGTCATGGCGTACAGATTTCTGAGAGACGCCGGGGAAGAAGAGATTCGCGCTGTGGCAGCCGAGGCATCAAGGACTCGCCCTACTGCCCGGTGGCTTAATGAGGTATGGCGTAACACTGAGCCGAAGGATAACCGGGATGCCCTCTACAGGATGATAGTGGTGAGAAACTATTCTCGTGGAGCGGATTCACCATCTATGCCGCCCAATCCACAGCGGACAGACCCGCAAGTTTATGTAGCGGCCTCAAAGCGAATGAAGGGGGTGACCGTTGTTCATCAGGATGCTTTCAGGACGATCCAGCAGTACGATTCACCGACTACGCTGTTTTACATTGATCCACCATACCCGACCGCTACATCGGCTCCAGGAAAGTACGAGCATAAATTTTCTCTTGACGATTTCCGACGTTTACTTCAGTTGCTGAAAAGAATAAAGGGAAAATTCATCCTTTCCTGTTTGCCGAGCGATCTCCGTGCAAGCGGCGTCCAGCTACCAAGCAACTGGAAACTCTTCCGGATAACGGTCCACAACTATGCTGTTGGTGGTCCCACAGCATCAACGGAGTACCTAGTGACCAATTACACCCCCAAGAAAGGGGAATGGCTTCAGGCGGTATCTGGCCGGACTGTGAGTATTCAGGAAAAACAGATCGCCAATGAAGGCGAAACCCGCCAGGAACTGGCTGCTCGGTCCTGGGAGTCAAACTGGCATACCTACTATCCGGAGGGGGGTCGGGGCAAATTTGTTGTCCAGCGGCACATTCGTGGGTTGGAAGAAGATGAGGTTTCCAATCCGCCGGCAGGCCATTCCGTGCATCATGACTTCCGGTTTACTGCCGGCGACGGTTCGCGACTGTTCGGATTTACTGTTTTCACAGACAGTGATCCATTTGATGAGTTAGCAAAGGGCAAATCGTTACGTTGTATTCCCAAACTCCCACAGCCTCCTGATTGGCTCTCGGTTGGCGTTGGGAAGCCCCATATTTCCTCGCCAGGCGAGCCTGGCGCGACAACAGAGAAATACGCCAGGTTTGACGCTGTGGAATTTGGAAACTACGAGGCCGGTGTGTGGAACAAACATTTCGTGGAAGTCTTCCTGGACGGTCGGAGAGCCAGCGGGCGGCTGGTGTTCCAGAGAATTGGAACCGACGCGGATGGCAGTGACGTATGGATTGTGCGATACGGCGGCTCGCCACTGGCCGAGTCCACCCCCAAAGAAAAGATCGCCTCCCGACTGGAGGCCAGGGGGCACCGAATCTTTATCTACAGAGCGCCGGGTGGGAAACCGGAGATCGTTAAACTGCACCGAAAGGCCGGCCACCCAACTGCTGTCTGGCGGGCGTACCTGGCCCTTATCCCACGCTTGCGTTCTGGCGCAATTTGCTATAAAATACTGGGTGACTGGATCATACTACCGGTGACAAACCGATATCGCGATCTCCAGGGCGATGTGGTCACCGAAGAGGCTGTAAAAGGAATCCTTTCCCGTCAGCCCAGGGTGCCGGTTCGGCTTGGCCACATCAGCCGGGCTGAGATCGCTGATATTCAGGCATACGTGCCGATTGGAAAATTCGTG
>DAOUBO010000505.1:0-2059 GCA_034432695.1 Anaerolineae bacterium
CCCCCGCCAGCCGGTACCCCGTCGTCTGCGCCCACCCGCGCGAGGACGTCGCCCACGAGGGTGGTCGTCGCCGCGACGCGCAACCTCTCCCCGGCCCCCAGTGAGACCGGCGTCAGGGTGGGCAGGGCCTCCGGTGCCGGGTGCTCCGGGCCGGCTCCGGGCGGCGGGGGGGGGCGGGCACACGCGGCCAGCCAGAGGGCCAGCCCCAGAAGCGCCGCGAGCCGGAACACTTTCTGCACAGCAGGCCTCCTCAAACGGGTGGGAGTGTTTTGCAACTGCAATTATATGCAGTTGCGACGAAATGTCAAGAGGCGCCCGCTGCCGAGGGCGAGCGGAAGCCGAGGGCCCCGTAGCCCTCCGGGGTATCCCGCATATTCGGCGGCCCGGGGGATGGTGTTGACTTTCTCCCTCGTGCGGCGCCGGGCCGGAGTCGGCGTCTGCGGGCACGCGAGGGGGCCGCTTTGCTGGCAAGGATGAGAGGTAAATCGCAGATAAAAAATGGGGGATTTCCGGTATTGACAAGGGGTTGTAGGAGCGTTATGATCATGCAAGACAATCTTTGATTCTGATGGGGGTGGAAAATGCCTGCAAGACGCTCTGCGATGTCCAAAGTGCTGGTAGTGGTGCTTCTGGTGGCTCTGATCACGGGTGTCGTGGCGAGGCCGGGGTGGGCACAGACGACGGGGTACCGGCTGCCGTGGCGATACTGCTTCTGGGAGCAGGTTCTGCAGGGGTGGGGGGAATCCCCCAGTCACAACAACACTCAGATGTGGTATGCCTATGATTTTGGCCTGTCCGAAGGTGTGCCGGTACGGGCAGCCAAGGGAGGTACAGTGGCTTTTGTGCAGAAAGGGAAAAATCTATGTGGGGGATTCGAGTTCCGCAATGATGCGAACTATGTGACCATCTATCATCCCGATGGTACGGCCACGTTGTATCTTCATCTCAGGGATGTGTATGTTTCGGTAGGACAATCCATCTCGCGGGGGCAGACCATAGGTACGGCGGGCCGGACGGGGTGGACCTACTGTAATCCCCATTTGCACTTTCAGCGACAGAACCAGGGGGCATGGATTACCGATTCCAAAGCGGTTTACGTTGATGAGTATCCGGGCCAGCAGTTGCAGCGCTATGGGTGGTACCAATCTCAGAACTACTGGCCTGGGGATCGCTGTCCGACCCGGGCCGGTGCGGGATGGTGGTGCTCAGGGGTACTCAGCATAGCGGCGGGGCGAAGGGTGTCCCGACGCAAGGGAGGCCTTCGGGTGCTGGTGGGGGTTCTGGCGATGGGGCTGGCGGCGGTTCTTCTGAGCGGATGTGGGCAGCCGCGCCCGGTCCAATCGGAAGGGGGGCTTCCGGGGACTCCGGCGATGCCGTTGGGGCCGGATCAGCCTGTAGTAGGGGTGACACCCACGCTCGTTCCGGCTACAGAAGCGCCGCCCCCACCGCCGACGCCGGGGCCGGTTCCGACACCGCGTCCGATTATCCTGCCCTCGGCAAAGGAAGTGCAGCAACTGACGGAGGGATGGAAAACGTTTGAAGACATAAAACTGGGCATCCGCTTTCGGTATCCTCCGGAGTACGAAATCCGCGTTCAGCCAGCAACTTCGCGGAAGGTGTTTATATCCATAGATCGGCCATGGGGGGAGGGACGTGAGCCCTTTGACGATATGATGGTCTTTTTGTTAGAAAAGGAGGATCCACGGCTTTGTACGCCGGAGGGATTGGAGGCCTGGATACAGGCATTGCCAGAGGACGAAAACCCAATCCCGGGCAGAGGGCCGATCCGGGTTTTGGAGAAGATAGAAGTTGGGGGACGGCCAGCATTCGTGATTCAAGAACCGCTCTGGCCGGGCGATCCACCAAATTTGCAGAGCGTGATTGTGATTGGGAAAGAACGGGTACTTTGGACTGCACTGGCAAGTGAACTGGGGATGAGCCCGGAACAAGTGGAGAAATTATGGCCTCAGCAGATGGCCTTTCTGGCGACGTTGGAGGTTTTCCGGTAGGTTCTCCGGCGATGTTTGCCTGGGTGGAGGCGGCTCCGGCACTTGTGCCG
>DAOUBO010000506.1:0-2673 GCA_034432695.1 Anaerolineae bacterium
TCCTGCTGATAGACGAGATCCACCGCTTCAACCGGGCCCAGCAGGACGCACTCCTTCCCCACGTGGAGGACGGGACGCTCATCCTCATCGGCTCCACGACGGAGAACCCCTACTTTGAGGTGGTGGGGCCGCTGCTCTCCCGATCCCGCGTCTTCCGCTTCCATCCGCTGACGGAGGATGAGATCCGGCGGCTCCTGGAACGGGCCCTGACGGACCCGGAGCGGGGGTACGGGAAGCGGAACGTGAAGGTGGACCGGGAGGCGATGGACCACCTGGTCCACATCGCCGGAGGCGACGCCCGCGCGGCGCTGAACGCGCTGGAACTGGCGGTGGAAAGCACGCCGCCGGATGAATCGGGCATCGTCCACATCACCCTGCAGGTCGCCGAGGAGTCCATCCAGCAGCGGGCGCTCCGCTACGACCGGGCAGGGGACGAGCACTACGACACGATCTCCGCGTTCATCAAATCGGTGCGGGGCTCGGACCCGGACGCGGCGCTCTACTGGCTGGCGAAGATGGTGGCCGCGGGGGAGGACCCGCGCTTCATCTTCCGGCGGCTCTACATCCTGGCGGCGGAGGACGTGGGGCTGGCCGATCCCCAGGCGGTGGTCGTCGTCCACGCCTGTGCGGAGGCGTTTGAGTGGGTGGGGATGCCGGAAGGGCAGTACCACCTGGCGATGGCGACGCTCTATCTGGCGACGGCCCCCAAGTCCAACTCCGTCGGAGCCTACTGGGAGGCGCTGGAACACATCCAGCAGCACGGCGCGGGCCCGGTCCCCCTCCATCTGCGGGATAAGTCGGACCTCTTCCACGGCCCGCTTCGGGAGCACTACCATCGGACGATGGGGCCGCACCCCGGCTACAAGTACCCCCACGACTATCCCGAAGGGTGGGTCCCCCAGCAGTACCTGCCCGACGGGGTGGAGGTAAGGTGGTTCCGACCAAAGGGGCATGGCTACGAGCGGGTCATCCTGCGCCGGATGCGGCGCAGGTCTGGAAATGGAGCGCAGGAGTAATCTTGCGCTGCGGGCTACATCTGTGGTAAAATCCCGGTGCGCAGCGCGCGGGCGGACCGCCAACTGGCGGCTCCCGTCATCCCAACCCTATGGAGGCCTCCCAATGGAAGCGTATACCGACTCAACTCCGGAACAGGACATCCTGTCCCAGGCCGAAACTCCGACCCCACCCCCTTCGGGGCGGGACAACCGGATCTGGTGGATCGTGGGGATCGTCGGGGCGGTCCTGCTCCTGATCCTCTGTTGCTGCTGCCTGCTCGCGGCCCTGGTGGCCGCCAACTGGAGCCAGATCTCCCAGTGGCTTGGAGGCGCGTTCTGAGCGTCTATGGGCGTCCCGGAGTCGGTGGAGCAAACGCTGGAGAACCTTCCCGCGCGCCCCGGTGTCTACCTGATGCGGGACGCGGAGGGACGGGTCATCTACGTCGGCAAGGCGGTCAACCTCCATAGCCGCGTCCGTTCCTACTTCACCCCGTCGGCCCAGGAGAACCCCAAAATCCGGCGGCTGGCCGCCCCGGTCGCCGGCATAGAGTTCCTCGTCACCGACAACGAACTGGAAGCCCTGATCCTGGAAGCCAATCTCATCAAGAGCCACCGGCCCCGCTTCAACGTCCGCCTGCGGGACGACAAGCGGTATCCCTACATTGTGGTGACCTGGGCGGAGCCGTACCCGCGGGTGATGCTGACCCGCCGGGTGGAGCGGGACGGCAACCGCTACTTCGGCCCGTTCACCTCTTCAGGCGCCGTCCGGGAGACGCTGGACCTGCTGCGCCGAACCTTCCCCTACCGGACCTGCGGCCGGGAAATCACCGGGAAGGACGCCCGCGCGTGCCTCTACTACGACCTCAAACTCTGCCCGGCCCCCTGCATCGGTGCAGTGAGCCAGGAAGAGTACCGCGCGAGTATCGCGCGCCTGATCCGGTTCCTGGAGGGCCACGGAGAGGAGGTGCTGGACGACCTGGAGCGGCGCATGCGGGAGGCGGCCGACCGACTGGAGTTTGAGCGGGCCGCCCTGTTGCGGGACCAGTTACGGGCCGCGCGCCAGTTGCTGGAGCGGCAGAAAATCGTCGCCGCGGCCGGCGCGGATCAGGACGTCATCGCCTTCGCCCGCAGCGACGGCGACGCCTGCGTCCAGGTCTTCTTCATCCGGGACGGCAAACTGCTGGGACGGGAGTACTTCCTGCTGGAAGGGGCCGAGGCCGAGGAAGACCGGGAGGTTCTGACGGCCTTCCTCAAACAGTTCTACGAGGAGGCCGCCTACGTTCCCCAGGAGGTCCTGCTCCCGGAGGAGGTGGATGAGGCGCGCGTGATTGAGGAATGGCTGCGCTCCCGCCGCGGCTCCAGGGTCGTCCTGCGGGTGCCCCGGCGGGGGCGCGGCCGGGACCTGGTGCGGATGGCGGCGGAGAACGCCGCCCAGATGCTGGCGCTGGTGCGGGCCCAGTGGCAGGCGGATTCCCACCGCCAGGAGCAGGCCCTGGAGGAACTCCGGGACGCGCGGGGGCTCCCCAACCGCCCCAGCCGGATTGAAGGGTACGACATCTCCACCACCCAGGGTGCCGAGCCCACCGCCAGCATGGTCGTCTTTGAACAGGGGGTTCCCCGCAAGTCGGAGTACCGGCGCTTCGCGCTCCGGACCCTGACGGGGACCGACGACTACGCC
>DAOUBO010000507.1:0-7003 GCA_034432695.1 Anaerolineae bacterium
CAGCTGCGGGGAGGGTCTGCCGCCGGGTGGACACGCTGCGCCCCCCCCCACCCCAGCCACAACGGGTACAGCGGACCCGCCAGATGTTGCCATGGAGTTCCAGGACCCGGCGGCTTCCCGCGGCCTGATGCAGGCCGTCCACGTTCTGGGTAATGAGGACGAAATCCGGCAGGGCCGCCTCCATCTCCGCCAGGACCCGATGGGCCGGGTTGGGCTGGCAGGCCGCGATGCGCTGGCGACGCCAATCGTACCACTCCCAGACCAGGGACGGGTCCCGGGCGAAAGCCTGAGGCGTTGCCAGGTCCTCCGGGCGGAACGTCCGCCAGAGCCCATCTGGCCCCCGGAAGGTGGGGACACCGCTTTCTGCCGAGACACCGGCCCCGGTCAGGGCCACACCGGGGCCGCCGAAGCGATCCGTTTTCCTCACGCCTCGCCCTGCGTGTTTTTCCACTCCGTCCGCACGATCTCCACAATCTGCCCCAGCACCCGACGGACCTCCTCCGCCAGCCGGCGCGAGTCCCCGTCCGCCCGGGTGCGGACGGACAGGCGCAGTTTGTCCTCGGTCCCCGAATAGCGCAGAAGGACCTCGGCGCCCTCCCCTGCGCGCGTCCGGAGTTCCTCCACCAGAGACCGGATCGCGGGGATCTCGGCAAGCGGCGCGGAGATACGCGGGGCATCCAGGCTGACCATCGCCTGAGGGTAGCGGGGGATTCCGGCGGTCAGGCGAAAGAGGGAGCCATCGGCTTCATCCACCATCAGCGCGGCGACCACCAGCGCGGTATAGATGCCGTCGCCGGTTGTCTGCCCCCGGTCCAGGATGAGGATGTGGCCCGACTGCTCCCCACCCAGGACGGTCCCCAGTTCCCGCATCCGCTCCAGGACAAACCGGTCTCCGACCTTCGCTTCCACGACTTCAATTCCCAGGGTTCTCAGAAACTCGTGGAGGCCGAAGTTACTCATCGGCGTGGCCACAACGACCGGCACCGGAAGCAGGCTATGGGTGTGGAAGTGGCGGGCCAGGATCGCCAGGATAGTATCGCCGTCCACGATGCCGCCCCGCTCATCCACCAGGACGACCCGGTCGCCGTCGCCGTCAAAGGCGACACCCAGGTGGGCACCGGTGGCGACGACACGGGCAGCCAGGGTCCGGGGCTCTATGTACTCGTAACTCTCGTTGATGTTGAGGCCATCGGGGCTGCCGTTGAGGACCTCCACCTGGGCGCCCAATCGCCGAAAGACCTCCGGTGCGACGAAGGATGTCGCGCCGTTGGCGCACTCCAGAACTACCCGGACACCGGAGAGATCCCGCTTCCCGCGCCAGGAGCGGACCAGGTAGTCCACATATGCCTCTGCCAGTTCAGGGGCAGAGCGGGAACGGCCCAGTTCGCGGGTGTTTCTGGGGACAAAGACGTGCGCCGGATTCAGCACCAGCGACTGGATCCGTTCTTCCAGGGCATCGCTCAGTTTGTAGCCGTCGGGACCGAAGAACTTGATGCCGTTATCCTCCACGGGGTTGTGGGAGGCGGAGATGACGACACCCAGATCGGCCTCCAGGTGGCGGGTCAGGTAGGCGACGGCGGGGGTGGGGATGATCCCGGCATGGAAGACGTCCATCCCCTGGGAAAGAAGGCCTGCCGCGAGCGCGCTTTCCAGCATCATCCCAGATATCCGAGGGTCGCGGCCGACGACGGCGAGGGGGGCACGGGATGTATGCCGCGTCCCATCCCCAGAGGGGTACAGCGCCCATCCTACCGCCTGCCCGATGCGCAGGGCCAGTTCGGGCGTCAGTTTGCGGGAGCGGTGCTCGTTGGTGAATTCTGTCGTGCCGCGAATACCATCGGTACCAAAGAGGGCGTCCATGCTGGTCTCTCCAGGTCAGGGTTCAGGGGGTTGTTACGAACAGAAAGGCTCACGGGGCGCCGGCCGTGAGCCTCTATACAGGCCTGGCGGCCTGCAATACAGCAACCTGCGTACTCAGGGAAGCGCTTCCTCCGGGATGAGGATCCGTTCGCAGTTGCCGCAGAAGAAGAGGTCGCTCTCCCGCGCCCGCTCCAGGCGGCCGGAGGGGACCTCCATGCCGCAGGCGGTGCAGGCCCCGGCGCGCATCACCGCCACGGCCAGCCCGCCTCTGGTGCGGCGGAGGGCGCGGTAGAGTTCCAGGTCCTCCCGGGGGATGGCAGGGAGCAGAGCGGCACGGGCGCGGCCGATTTCCGCCAGCCGCCCCTCCAGTTGCTCCTTCTCAGCCTCCAGCGCGGCCTGGTCCTGTTTCCAGACGGCCTCCACCTCCGCCAGATGGGCCCGGGCCTGCTCCTGAGCCTCTTCCGCCTCCTCGCGGGCGATCATCGCCTCCAGGAGTTCCTCCTCCCGCTTCTCCAGCAGTTTTTTGAGGGAAACGGCCTTTTTCTGGAGTTCGTCCAGCGTTTTGGGGTTGCGGACGCTGCCGTTGTAGAGGGTTCGCTCCGCCGAGGCGATTTCGTCCTTGAGCCCCTGGACGGCCAGTTCCAGGTCCCGCTGGCGGACGGTCCAGCGGTGGGCCTCGTCGGCGGCGCGCTGGGCGGCCTGGCGGGCCTCCCGCAGCGCCGGGGTCTCCCCCAGCGCCGCCACGACCTCCCGGAGCCGGCGGCGGAGGGACTCCTCCTCCTGGTCCAACTGCTGCAAGCGGTAGAGATTGATGGCACGGTTCATTGTTGGGATGGGTGGCGTATTGGGTATTCCATGCCGTGTGCGGCAGGGGGGTTTTCCCACACCAGCAATCGGGGGTCCGGATACGGGGCAGGCAGGACGACCTCCCCCGTCTCCCCGTACTCAAACAGCGGCTTCTGGGCGGCCTCCCGGCAGACCCGCTCGTAGGCCGTCCGGCAGTACTCCGGGGAGATGTCTATCCCGATGAACCGCCGCCGCAATCGGTAGGCGACGGCCGTAGTGGTGCCGGCCCCGTTGAAGGGGTCCACCACGATGTCGCCCCGGTAGGTAAAGAGCCGCATCAGCCGATACGGGATCTCCTCCGGGAACATCGCCGGGTGGCCGAACTCTTTCATCCGGCCCTCCGGCGCGACGTTCCAGCGGCCGTAGACCCACTCCTTAAATTCCTCGGCGGTTATGTCAATGGCCTCCCGGGGGCCGACCTTGCGGTGGGTTGCCTTGTCAAAGACCTCTATGAACTCCCAGGTGTACTTGATGTAGGGCATGGACGGCGACTGCCAGCTGCCCCAGGCGGTGTATTTGGCGTTGTAGTTGCTCTTTTCCCAGAGGATTTCTGCCTTCCAGAGGAAGCCGAGCCGCTGCAACTGGTGGGAGATGATGTGGTGGGTGGGGATGTAATCGGAGAAGAGCGGCTGGACGTTGACAGCAATCCGGCCACCGGGCTTCAAAATCCGGTAGCACTCGGTCCAGATGCGGTAGAGTTTGTCAAAGTACTCGTTCCACTCGCGGGTATCTTCGGTCGGGTCTCCGGCGTAGGAATGGCCGAAGTTGTACGGCGGCGAGGTGATGACCATGTCCACGCTGTCGGCGGGCAGGGCTCGCAGGACCTCCTCCGCGTCGCCGACGATGATGGTGTTGACGAAGGGCCGTATCTCCGGGGGTTCCTCCACGGCAACCGCCGCCGCGTGGTACTTGGTTCCCCCGCGAACCCGCTCTTTCCCTCTCTTGTTCCGAACTTTCTCTTCTCGCCCCGCTTTCACAGCACTTTACCCTCTCTCGTTACCTTCTCCTCAATCCGTGACCAATCCCTCTGGAGATGATCCCGCACCAGCCTGAACAGGTCCAGCACCACCGGATATTGGATGGGGTTGTTCTCCGCACGACGCTTCGCTTGCCGCAGGACGTATATCTGGTCTATGCGCGAATACTTGGGGTCCACCTCGTAACTGACATCATACCACTCGGTAACCACAATGAAAAGGCAGTACGGGTTGCCCATTTTGATTTTCTCGGCGGTGGCGATGGACCCCTCCAGCATGGTCTTGTCAATGTAGGTCTTGCATTCTATAGAGACCACGGGCACATAGAGGGTGCGGCGCTCACTGTCGGCCTGAATCTGGACCTGCCGGTAGATGGCGAAGTCCTGATCCTTCTCGTTGACCCGCATACTGGGCGAACGCAGAAAGGCCCGAAAGTTCTCCGGCGCGAAGTAGAGATTGCTGTACGCGCGAATCCCGCCAATTTCCATTGCCTGAGCGGTTTCCGCTGCCTGGGCCTCCCGGTTCATCTCCAGCAACAGGTCCCGGAACAGGTAGTACAGGAACTCTTCCAGAACGCTGGGGTGGAACTTGGACTGCGCGGAGAACGGCACACCCTCTACGGCCAGTTTGTACCGGTTCAGTGCCTCCACCCGGGCCTGGATGACCTCCGGGGTGTAGCCGGACACTTCGTTCTCCCGGACCCAGTCCTGATACGCCTGGATAACACCCGAGAGGCGTTCCCAGTTTTCTTTCTGGCGCAGTTTGGTCAGAATATTGCGGCCGTGAACCTGCGCTGGCTTCAGGTTTTGCTGAAACCAGCGCAGGGCCACATCCCAATCAAGGCTCTTTGGTTCCGTCATTCCCGGCCTGCTCCGTGGCGAATGCTCACACAGAGGCACAAAGACACAGAGGGTTTATTCGCTCTGTGTCTCTGTGGCTTTGTGTGAGGACAAATCTGCCCGGTTAGCAAGAGGCCTGACCCGCCGCCGCAGGACCAGCAGCGCCACCCCCGCCAGCGCCAGGGCGAGCCCGAACCACTGCGCCGCCGCCAGCGGGCCGATCATCCACGCGTCCGGGCGGAAGAACTCAATCCAGAACCGCCCCAGTGCGTAGCCCACGATGTAGCCCACGAAGATGTCCCCGTCCCGCAGCCGGTCCGCCCGCTTCTTCGCCAGGTACGCCAGCACGCCGAAGAGCATCAGACACCAGAGGGATTCGTAGAGAAACGTGGGGTGGAAGAGGGTGTCCGGCGGGTACTGGCTGATGGGGTACATCTCCAGCCGGTGGGCGGCGTCTATTTTGACGCCCCACCAGGAGGAGCCGGTGGGCGGGCCGTAGAGTTCCTGGTTGATGAAGTTGCCCCAGCGGCCGATGGCCTGGCCCAGCGCCAGCCCCGGCGCGCCCAGGTCCAGCAGGGTGAGCAGCGGGAGCCGGTTGCGCCAGGCATAGATGGCCACGCCCAGGACGCCGCCGATGATGGCGCCGTAGATGCCCAGGCCCCCCTGCCAGACTTTCAGGATGTCCGCCGGGTGCTGCCGATACCACTCCCAGCCCAGCCCGCCGCCCCGGGGGCTGGAGAAGACGTGATACAGTCGGGCGCCGATAAGGCCCAGGATCATCGCCAGTACCAGCCCGTTCCAGATGTGGTCGGGGTGGATCCCCCTGCGGGGGGCCTGGCGGGCCGCGTAGACCGCGCCCAGCAGGATACCCAGGGTGATGAGAACGCCGTACCAGCGGATTTCCCAGAAGCCGATTCGGATCAGGACCGGGTCTACCGGTGGGGTCATATGCTCCTCCTGTTTCAGGCGACGCTCCCTTTTGAGAGGAGTGTCACCTCTTGCTCTCGCTTTTCACAGCCCCAGCGCTTCCCGGAGCCGCTCCAGGAACGTGGGCGGGCGGACTTCCACGACCGACTCACCGCCCAGTGTTGCCGCCAGTCTCTGGAAGAGTTCCCGTTGCTCGCGCGTGAGTTTGGTGGGGACTTCCACGCGGGTCAGAATGAGCAGGTCGCCGCGGCCCTCCCGGCGCAGATGCGGGACCCCCCGTCCCCGTAGCCGGAAGATGGTCCCTGTCTGGGTGCCGGGGGGGATGTCTATCGGCTCGTCCCCTTCCAGCGTGGGGACGGTGACCCGCGCGCCCAGGGCCGCCTGGGCCACGTTGATGACCAGTTCCACGATGAGGTCGTCCCCCTGACGGCGAAAGTAGGGGTGGGGCTCCACATCCAGGACGATGTACAGGTTCCCCGGCGGGCCACCCCGCTCTCCGGGCTCCCCCTCCCCAGCCAGCCGGATCTGGGTGCCGGTATCCACTCCGGCGGGGATGTTGACCGTCAGCCGCCGCAGGGCGTGGACCCGTCCGGTTCCCCCGCACTGGTGGCAGGGGGTTCGGATCACCTCCCCGGCCCCTCCGCAGACGGGGCAGGTCATCACGTTGACGAATGCACCGAAGAGGGAGTGCTGAACCCGCCGAACCTGGCCCGTGCCATTGCACTCGCTGCAGCGAACCGGCGTGCTGCCCGGCTCTGCCCCGCTTCCCCGGCAGTTGGGGCAGGTTTCCAGGCGGGTGATCTCTATCTCCTTCTGGCAGCCAAAAACGGCTTCTTCAAAGCGCAGCCGGAGATCGTAGCGGAGGTCGGCTCCTCGCCGTGGCCCGCGCCGCCGGGATGTCCGGAACCCGAATCCCAGGTCCCCGAAAACCTCCTCAAAAATCTCAAAGGGGTCCCGGAAGCCAAAGTCAAACCCCACCCCCGGCGGCCCGGCGTGCCCGTATCGGTCGTAGGCCGCCCGCTTCTCCGGGTCGGAGAGGACCTGGTAGGCCTCGTTGATCTCCTTGAAGCGAGCCTCCGCGTCCGGCTCGGTGGAGACATCGGGGTGATATTTCCGGGCCAGTTGCCGGTAGGCCCGCTTGATCTCTTCCTGTGTAGCCGTGCGACTGACGCCCAGAACTTCGTAGTAATCCCGCTTCCGCTCCATCCGCTTTCCTGTAGAAACCGCTCAGGTGTGGTTTCGTATTATGCCACATTCTCCTGCTCTGTCAAAGCGGTAGGGCTCGCGTCGGCCCATAGCGCAAGATTTATCTTGCATACCCGTGCTGCGAATTCTAAACGCCAGGGGCATATTCTGGACTCTGGATAAACCGCCGGGATGTAAGCCGAAATGCATTTCGGCCCATAGGCCACCCCGTATATGGGCATCGGCAAATTGTTAAAGCCCACAATTGGGCTCGTCGCCTGTGGTGGAGGGGCCTGCTCCCATCTTTCTCAGTGCCCTCCGGCCAGGGGAAAACGGAGAAAGGTTTTGCGGCAGGCGGCTTCGCCGCCT
>DAOUBO010000508.1:0-5943 GCA_034432695.1 Anaerolineae bacterium
CTGCTGCCCCCCCTCCTGACCCAGCCCCTGCTCCTGCGCCCGACCGCCACCGACCTGCTACCACCCCCGTTTCTGCCCGCTGAGCCCGCCGTCCCGACGCTCCCGCTGCTGGGATTTCTCCCTCTGGCCATCGCGGCCATCTGGCTGGGCAGTGGGCCCGCAATGGTCCTGGCCTTCCTGGCCGGCCTCTTCCGGACCACCACTCATCTCCCCTCCGACCCGCTGGTTCTGGGGTTGCAGGTTGGACTGGCCTCGTATTGCCTGCGCCAGGACTACCGGGGCGGCCTTCCCCGGTTCCTGCGGAACCCCCTGCTGGCCTTTCCTGTAGCCGCCCTGTTGCTCCAGCCAGCCGCATTCGGCGGGCTTCTCACAGGGGAATATCGCCCCGGCTACGGCCTGGTCGTGCTGGACTACGCGCTGACTCTCTTCAGCATCACGGCCTCTCTGACCCTCCTGGAGTCCCTGGCCCACGGCGTCCTCTTCCAGGCCGTTTATCTGCTGGCCCCCCGGTCCCGTCCCGTGCAGACCGCCCGCCGCACGCCGCCGTACGCGCGCACCCTGAACCGCCGCTTCCTCTTCATCTTCATCCCCCTCTTTGTCGCCTTCTTCGCCGTTCTGGTCTACGCCGTCGCTGCCTCGGCGATGCGCATCGCCACCGATCTGGCCGTGGACGCGATGCTCCGGGACGCCACAAACGGAGCCACCGGGGTCGGCGAATTCCTGTCCACCGGCCAGAGCCTGATCCGCCAGTTCGCCGGTTCACCCCCCATCTGGAGCGGCGACCCCCAGGCCTGCACCGCCCAGTTACAGGCAGACGTCCAGATGCTCCCCTTCTTCAGCCGCCTGACGGCCTACGACACAGAGGGCAGAGTCCTCTGCACCTACCCACCCTCCCCTGAGGCCGACGTGGCCCCCACACCGGAGGAGCAGGAGTTCATCGCCATTGTCCAGGCGACCGGCGGCGTCCAGGTCACACCGGTCCACCGGGGGCCATCGGGCGAGGCTATGCTGTCCTTCATCAGTTCGCTGGAGGCCAGCCGGGACGGAGGACCTCGCGGCGTGCTGGTGGGCCGGGTGGAGATGGGGGTCAGCCCCTTGCTGGAGCGCGTGCTGACCAGCCTGCAGTGGACGATGCAGCAGGGGGAGGGCTTTGTGGTGGACGAGCAGGGCCGGATCGTTGCCCATCCGGACCCGGCGCGCCTGCTGGAACGATGGGAGGTAGACCGGAGCGCCTCGCCGCTGGTGACGCTGGAGGGGGGAACGGGATGGGTGCGGGAGACGCGGGATAGCCGGACGAACGCCCGAATGCTCGCCTGCTACGTTCCGGTTCCGGGATTTCATTGGGCGGTGGTGATTCTGGTGCCCCACCACGTGCGGATGGCCCTGGCCCTGAACATCGCGACCCCGCTGTTGTTGATGCTGGCCGCGCTGACCGGCGTCCTGACGCTGGCCATCACGCTGGCCATCAGCCAGTTGACGCGCCCGCTGAACCTGCTGGCCCGCGCGGCCGAGGAGGTGGCCCGCGGGAACCTGGACCGCTCCGTCTCGGTGTCGGGAGACGACGAGATCGCGCGCGTGGGCGAAGCGATGGAGCGGATGCGGGTCAGCCTGCGCCGCCGCTTAGAGGACCTCTCCCTGTTGCTGGAGGTGGCACAGGAGGTCTCCGCCACCCTGGACCTGGCCCAGGGCATTCCCCGGGTTCTGGAGGGAGCCCTCCAGGCCCTGAACGCGCGCGTCGTCCGCATCGTTCTGCTCTCCGCGGCGGGCGACCCCCAGGTGGTCATCGGGCGCGGGGACTCCGTGAACGGCGTGGGGCACCTGGACCGGGCCCTGGCGCTGACGGCGCGGGATGCCGCCAATCCCGTCGTTCTGGAGAACCTGCGCCGGGCCCGGGTGCTCTCCGTGCCCGAGGCCGTTCTGGAAGAGATTCAGGCCGCCATCGCGCTCCCCGTGCGGAGCAAAGGGCAGCCGGTGGCGGTGATGTGGGCCGGGTTCAGGAGCCCCCGGCGGATAGAGCCCTCGGAAGTGGACCTCCTCTCCACGCTGGCCAGCCAGACGGCGGTGCTGGTGGAGAACGCCCGCCTCTTCCAGATGGCGGAGGGCGGGCGGCGCCAACTCTCCGCCATCCTGACCAGCACCAGCGACGCCATCCTGGTCACCGACCGGGACGATCGCATCGTTCTGGTCAACCCGGCCGCGGAGCGCGCGCTGGGCATCCCGGCAGACGAACTGATCGGTCAGCCCGTCGCGGAGACCCCGCTGGAGGAGCCCCTTCGGCGCATCCTGACCGAGCCGCTGGGACGGAGCAGCCCGCTGGTGGAGGAAATCCCTCTCCCCAACGGGCGGGTCTACTACGCCAGCGCCTCCACCATTCTCAGCGCCGAGGGGGAGAACATGGGCCGGGTCGTGGTGATGCGGGACATCACCCACTTCAAGGAACTGGACGAGATGAAATCGGAGTTCGTGGCCACCGTCTCCCACGACCTCCGGGCCCCGCTCACCTTCATCCGCGGCTACGCCAGCATGCTCCCGATGGCTGGAGACCTCACGGAGAAACAACAGGAGTATCTGGAGAAGATTTTCTCCGGTATTGAGCAGATGAGCGCGCTGGTGGAGAACCTGCTCAACCTCCAGCGGATAGAGGCGGGGGTGGGACTGGAGGAGCGGCCCTGCCACCTGGGGGCCCTGGTGATAGAGGCGGTGGACGGCATGCGGGCCCGCGCGGTCGCCAAGGGGCTGACGCTTTCCATAGAGGCCTCCGAACCGGCGCCGGTCATCTGGGGCGACGCGACCCTCCTGCGACAGGCCATCGCCAATCTGGTGGACAACGCGATCAAGTACACCCCAGCCGGGGGGAAAGTCAAAGTCGGGCTTCGGGTTATCGGGCGGGAGGTGCACATCTCCGTCAGCGATACGGGCATCGGAATCGCGCCGGAGGACCAGGTCCGGCTCTTTGAGAAGTTCTACCGCATCCGCCGCCGCGGAGGGGAAGAGACGCCGGGCTCCGGCCTCGGGCTGGCCATCGTCAAATCCATCGTGGAGCGGCATGGGGGGAGAGTCTGGGTGGAGTCGCAACTGAACCAGGGGAGCACCTTCACCATCGCCATCCCCATCCGGAGGCCTCCTGAGGCCCGAAACGACCCCCAGCCGTCGGGTGAACTATGAGCCTCCAGATCGGGATCGTCGGACTTCCGAACGTGGGGAAATCCACCCTCTTCAACGCGCTCACCCGGGCCGGAGCGGCCGTGGGCGCCTACCCCTTCACGACGATAGACCCCAACCGCGGCGTGGTCCCCCTGCCCGACCGCCGTCTGGAGGCGCTGGCGAAACTGGTCGGCCCCCAGCAGGTCACTCCGGCGACGGTGGAGTTTGTGGACATCGCAGGGCTGGTCCGGGGTTCCCACCGGGGCGAGGGGTTGGGGAACCGTTTCCTGGCGCACATCCGGGAAGTGGACGCCATCGCCGTCGTCGCGCGGTGCTTCGCCGATCCGGACGTGGTCCACGTGGACGGAACGGTGGACCCGATCCGGGACCTGGAGGTGCTGGACCTGGAACTGATCCTGGCGGACCTGGAGACCGTCCAGCGGCGGCTGGAGAAGACCCGCCCTGCGGCCCGGTCGCGCCCACGGGAGTTCGGGAAGGAACTGGCGCTGCTGACAGACCTGGAGCAACGGCTCCAGCGGGGAGAACGGGCCTCGGTCTGGGCCGCAGAAGGGGAGGAGCAGGCCGCCCTGGCCCGTGAACTCTTCCTCCTGACCGCCAAGCCCCGCCTGTACGTGGCCAATGTCGCAGAGGAGGACCTCCCGGACGGTGGGGAGTGGGCCGCGGCGGTCGCCGCGCGGGCCGCGTCCGAGGGCGCCCCCTGCATCGTCCTTTCGGCCCGCCTGGAAGCCGACCTGGCCTCCTGGCCCCCCGACGAGGCCGCGGAATACCGGGCCGGGCTGGGATTGAAGGAGTCGGGCCTGGAGGCGCTGGCCTGGTCGGCCTACCGGCTCCTGGACCTCATCACGTTCTTCACCATCGCAGGGGGACGGGAAGTGCGGGCCTGGTCGGTGCGGCGGGGAGCGACGGCACCGGAGGCTGCGGGAAAGGTCCACAGCGACATGCAGCGGGGCTTCATCCGCGCGGAGGTTGTCTACTGGGAGGACCTGATCCGGGCCGGGGGATGGGCCGCCGCCCGGGAGCACGGCCTGATCCGGGTGGAAGGACGGGACTACCAGATCCAGGACGGCGACGTCTGCCTGTTCCGATTCAGCGTGTAACGAAAACGTGCCGGGCGCCGGAAGGACGCCCGGCACGTCTCCTTCTCACCCCCGGGCGATAATAAGCCCGCTGGGCGTGGTTCGCCGTTCGGATGGCTCTCGCTTTTTGCCCTGCCGGTCCTCCGTCTGGACCATCGGGCGGGCCATCTCCAGCGCGCGGGCCAACCGCCGGGCGACCTCTTCCTCTCCCCGCTCCCGCATATCCTTCTCCGCCTGCTCCAGGAGCGTCAGGAACTGCTCGTTCAACAGCCGCCCGTTCTCCCGGAGGATCTGCCGGGTGGTCTCGTCGTCGGGCGATTCCGCCAGGCGGGTCAGGAGCACCAGTTCCGGCGGGACCTGCTCCTGGAAGAGTTTCATCACCAACTGCCAGATATCCTGCAGCCGCTTCGCCAGCGCCTCGTCCCCCGCCTGATGAGCGGTCTCTATCTCACTCGCCAGGACGTTGAGGAAGAGGTCGTCCATCTCCACCAGACGCCGCCGGGCCAGGAGTTCCGGCTCCTCCGACGCCAGGAGTTCCCGCACCAGTTGCAGTCGGGCCGCCACGACCTCCCGCGCCTCCTCTCGCATCTTCTCCCGAATCTGCAGGACCTCCTCCCGCAGGGCCTCCAGCCGCCGGCGCTCCTCCTCTGTCTCTGCGGCCTCTATGCGGGCCGTCAGTTTCTGAAAGAACAGATAGTCCACCAGGGGCAGACCCATCCGAATGAGAAGGTTGCGGGTCGCCTCGTCCTCCGTGGCCACCAGGAGGTTCAGCAGGTTCTCCCGCGTCGGCTGCTCCCGCAACGCCCGGAGGGCGTCGCTGCGGGCCGCCAGACGGCGCCCGATGGCCGTCTGCTCCACCAGCATGGCCCGGATCTCCAGCAGTTGGCGGACTCCCTCCTGATTCCCCAGCAGGTCCGCCTGCTCCAGGTTCAACTGGAGGATGCGGAAAAAGTCTTCGTCTATCCTCGCCTCGTTCTCCTGCACCAGCCGGAGGCGTTCCTCCGGCGTGGAGGCCTCCAGGATCTGCTTCAGCAGTTCCACCCGCTCCCGCTGTGCCTGAATCATCTCCCGGGTAATGCCGTCGGCCTCCAGGACCCGCTCCACCAGACTATCGTAGGAGAGAAAGACCTGGGGGGTCAGCAGGTAGCCCTTCCGCTGCTCCTGGGGCAGCGTGCTCATCACCGCGCGCGAGAGCGCGCCGATGGCCTGCTGCCGTTCCAGGTCGGTCCGACCCGCCGACATCGGCATAAAGACCAGGGCCAGTTCCTTCTTCCGGTCGTGGTAGATAAACGGGAGGTCCAGGATGCTCGCGAACCCGCACGCCGGGCAGACAGCCAGGTTCACCTGTCCAGAAAGCAGCCGGGTTTTCGCGGTTGGGTCTACTTCCACATCCAGCACCTGCTCCACCGGAGTCGCGAACGTCTGCCGACAGTTGGGACACGTCAATCGTGCGACCAGTTGTGCCATCTCTCAACGCTCCTTGGTGAAAAAGTTTTGGAGAACCTGCTCCAGCGCCGCCTCCACGCGGGGACGGGGCGCGGCGGGGGCGCTCCCCTGAGCGAAGCGGGCCTGCCCCCCCCCCCTGCCGCCCAGCGGTTCGCAGAGGGCACGCAGGATGGCCGCCGCGTCGGCGGCCCCCTCCGCACAGGCGACGCAGAGGGGAACCCGCTCCCCCAGCCCGGCCAGAACGGCGGGGGGGGTG